>JAJDBS010000213.1 GCA_029261235.1 Nitrospirales bacterium | reverse complement strand
CGTCAGCGGGGACACGACAAAGGACTCCCCCGCAAAAATCACCAATGCGGTTTGTCCTTCTTGGCGGGCTTGGAGAATATCTAATATTTTATGTTTCGCACGAGTGAGTCGAGATGGCGCGACATCCTGGGCATCCATCGAGCGCGAGACATCCAACACCATGACTAATGCGGATTCAGCGCGAAATACCGGCTGCGGTAGTTGAGACCACACAGGCCCGGCTAACGCGCACAACGCCAAGCACCATGCGAGCCCTAACAGGATGATGGGGCTATTCGATTTTGCTCCGGAGGTGCCGACTAACACATGAGGCAATAAATGGGCATCACACACCGACTCCCACAACTGCGCCGTCGCTCTGCGCTTGGCGAGGAAGACCAATAACCCCACCAACGGGAGAAATCCCCATAACCATTCGGGGCGAAGAAAATGAAAGGTGCCCATCTTATGGCCTCACCGCTGTACTTGAATTCATCTCTTTCGACGACCCCCTCATCCTGGCGATCACGCCATTCGGGACCAAGAGCAAGCAAGCCATGAGCACAGAAAAGCCCAAAGCCAGCCCCAAGGGCCAGATGAAGAGTTCCGTTTTTGGGCGAAAAAGTTCAGTCTCCGTCGAAGCTGGCTCGAGGCGATCCAGTGCAGTATAGATATTGGCCAAGGCTTCGGTGTTTTTTGCACGAAGGTACAGCCCACCAGTTGATTGGGCGAGATGACGGAGTGTGTCCTCATCTAAATCACGCGAAGGATTGACTGTCTGAGACCCGAAGAATGAATCCACCTCCATGCTATCTGCCCCAACACCGATCGTATAGATCCGTAGGCCTTGTTCTTTGGCTAAGTCTCCCGCTTGTTTAGGAGAGACTTCTCCAGTGGTGTTGGCACCATCAGTCAACAACACTAAGACACGGCTGCCAGCCGGTTGCTCTTTTAACCGTTTGACGGCCAGGCCAATGGCATCGCCGATGGCCGTCTCTTTTCCTGCCAAACCAATTTCTGTTTCCTGCAACATAGTGTTGACCGTCTCGCGATCAAATGTGAGAGGTGTCTGCACATAGGCCTGAGACCCGAACACTATGAGACCCACTCGATCTCCCGTCCGACGAGAGATAAATTCGCCAGCCGCACGTTTGACGACCTCAAGGCGATTCACTTCCTGCCCGTTGATCGAAAAATCTGGAATTTCCATGCTCCCGGAAATATCCACGGCCAGCATTAAATCCCTCCCACTAGTCGGCAGTCCCACTGGTTCACCAATCCATTGGGGGCGAGCGGCTGCCAACACGAGCAGCAGCCATATCACCAGGCCAAACCAAAACCAAGTTGAAGAACGGCGTTGAAGATTCTCCCCGATGCCAACAGACGGCAAATGCACCATGTCTTGAAAATGGGGAACACGTAAGGCAGCCGTGGCTTGTTCGGGAGCTGGTGAAGCCCAACGTCTTATCAACCACGGCAGAGGTGCCACGGCCAATAACCATGGCCAGACCAGTGACATCATCTCAATAATTTCCTCGACGGCATATCAACTTGCTGAATCCAACGTTCAATTAAGGGAATCAAATCCGCAGCCGAAGCAGGCCCATGTGGCTGATACGGACCAGAGAGTAGGCATTGTCCCGGCCCATCGGAAAATTGCGTCGTGTGTCCTGTTTGATCTAAAAATTGTAGCCAGGATTGCCCAGACAACCCAGCCACATGAGATCGTGGGAACACGGCAATGGCCACACGTCGTAGAAGACCTGATAGCAGTGTAATTGTCTGTTGCTCATCAGAATGTGCGGCAAATTGCTGTTTGACCTCTTGTAATTGTGCGAGTGCAAGGCGACGCGGTCGAGTCCGTTGACGATAAGCCCTCGCCCAAAGAACGAGACACACGACGACAAACAACGCCACCACAATCATCCACCAGCCAAAGGCTGGGGGCCACCACGAAATGGGATCGGGCAGATGTACATCGCGTAACTCTTGTAACGGATCAGACGCGTTTGGCATGTCAGGCGACTCCCGCGACTCCTGAATGATTGGCACTTCGCTGATTCCCTAAGGTTTGGAGTCCCTTGGTGAGTTGGGTAGGAATGTCTTCGTGAGTCGCTATCGGCACAAATCCGATGCCTCGTGAACGACAAAGGCGACGGACTTCTTCATAACGAGTCTGAAAGACTTGTGCATACGACTCCACAACCTGCGATGAATGTGTCTGCAAGATCCCGTGGGATTGTCCGTTCGTAATAGGATACGAACCTGGCGGTGGAGCCGTCTGTTCTATTTGATCATAGATAAACATGGCCACCACTTCATGATGGGTCCCGAGTCGGAGCAACGCAGTCTTGGCCTGTTGGTCCCATTCGCGGAAATCACTGAAGAGAAAAATGAGGCTTCCCGGGCGAGCGGCTTTCAGCACACGATTAAGAGCCAATCGAAAAGACGTTGCCGAATCACCAGGGTCAGCCCGATTTCCCAGCGGTTGGCTCTCACGATTGGCAAGAACATTCAGAAATTGAAGAATACCCCTTCGCCCACCCTTCGGTCGGAGTTCCACATGATCAGCTTCAGAAAAGACGATGCCTCCGACACGATCTCCTCTCGCATGAGACGCCCAGCCTAATAAGGCGGCTGTCTGTGCTGCCGCGACTGATTTAAATGCCACTTTGGTACCGAAGTGCATGGCTTGTCGATCATCGACCACCATGAACACCGGACGTTCACGTTCCTCTCGAAACACTTTGAGGTGCGGTTCATTTGTTCGAGCGGTAACGCGCCAATCCATCAAGCGTACATCGTCACCGGGTTGATAGCGCCGGGATTCCTCAAAATCAATGCCCCGCCCCTTGAACGGCGATCGTTCCCCGCCTGCCAATAAGGCATGAGATCGAGTTTTGCGCTTCACTCCTAAATTGCCAATTTGATGACGAGCCTGGATGAGATCGGTCAGATGAACACGGACACCACGGAAAGAGTTGGGCTCCGGTGGGATGGCGACAGAGGGAGGTGCGCTTGCGTGCTTACGGAACGGCCACATGATTCAAGAGTTCAGAAACCACATGATCAGTCGTGATGCCTTCGGCTTCAGCTTCAAAGGTGAGCAATATTCGGTGACGCAACACATCATGCGCCATGGCCTGAATATCTTCAGGTGACACATAATCTCGGCCTTCCATCCAGGCATGTGCTCTGGCGCATCGTTCCAATCCGATCGTCGCTCGAGGGCTGGCTCCGAATCGAACCCATCGTTTGACCGTTTCGCTGTAGGGGGACGGGTCTCGCGTCGCCACGACCAGTTGCACGATATATTCTTCCAAGGTCGGTGCAAGGTGAACATTCCAGATGTGCTGACGCGCTGCCAATAAAACTTTTTGAGGAATCGGAGAAATCTGGTCGCTCTTGTCCGATGGTGTCGCGGTGGCCTGATTTCGTACTAATTCGGCAATTCGACGTTCGCTTTCTATCGATGGATATTGAACGCGGACATAGAGCAGGAATCGATCTAATTGGGCTTCAGGAAGCGGGTAGGTTCCTTCCTGTTCAATGGGATTTTGTGTCGCCATGACCAAAAATAATTCTGGGAGGGGATAACTCTTCCGGCCAATCGTCACTTGATGCTCGCCCATCGCTTCCAACAGCGCGGCTTGGACTTTTGCCGGCGCTCGGTTGATTTCGTCGGCCAGTACGAGGTTATGAAAAATGGGGCCAGGTTGAAAGCTGAAGGAGCCGTCTTGAGGACGATAAATATCGGTACCAGTGATATCCGCTGGTAAAAGGTCAGGTGTGAATTGGACTCGGTGAAAATCCGCTTCTACCCCAGAAGCCAGCATTTTAATAGCTGTGGTTTTGGCGAGTCCTGGCGCACCCTCGACTAACAGGTGTCCATCAGCTAACAGGGCAATCAAGAGCCTGAGGGTCAAACCCTCTTGGCCAATGACCTGTCGATTCAGGAAGGCGCGGAGCTGAGAGATTTGGTCGTGTTCAGATCCAGACATACGTCGTGACATGAACCCGATACGTCATACGGGTCAAAGAAAATTAGAATTTCCAAAAAGCTAATAGATGTATTTGCTAGGTCATACACCGTGCTCCCTCATACTGAGAGACGAGGGACACTTGCACCCACTCTTACATGATAATTCATGAAATTTGAGAGTCAAGAGGGTCGATTCAAGAACACCATGTCTTTGCACAACATGGTGTACTCAAATCGGTGAATAACTGAGACTGCTTAAAACAGGGTGTAGATGAACGGGGCAACAGCCGAACCTTCACTCAAAACAATGAGGCCGCCTAGGAGTAAGAGCATAATAATAATGGGCGCGAGCCAGAATTTTTTTCGTTCTCGCATAAAATCCCAGAGTTCCCCTAAAAAATCTGACATCACTCACTCCTCCTTCAAAAGGCTTTGAGGACATGATCCGCGGCGCGGGGCTCCTTGGGCACCCGGTAGCTCTCCGCCTGAGGATCAAATCGTAACTGAAGTGGTCGTTTTCCTAATATCACCATGATGAAAGAGATGGGCGTCAATACACCATAAAAGACAAGCCCCAACAGAATGCGAGAATTCAACCACCCCATTTTCTCTCCGAAGATCATCCAAACCCGATAGATTGGCTTTAAGCCACTAGGGAACACCATTCCTAAAAGTCCAAATACCCCAGCAATGATACAGGCCCATATCCGTATGCCTTCTCCGCGAAAAACCAACGGCCAAAAGGTGACGATTGCAAATACGCCGCCCATGAGCCAGCCAAATTGCCTGAGTTGTTTTTGAGGGACGTCCTTTGATGTTGTTTGTGAAACCATAATTATTTCATCCTAAAGGCTAATTGAATATTTCTCTCAAAAACCGGCATATTCCCCAGAAGAATTCACTGCCAATAGCCGACGGGAGTAGTCAAAAAAGTCGTCCAGCAAAGCCGCAGCGATTTTGACGCATGGAGCGTACTTCCAGCACGTGAGCACGACAAAATGACAACCTGTCTGCGCGAAGCGCTTCGGCGAAGACAGGGAACAGTGCTGGTGGATATTTTCAACATTCCCCCTGATTAATCTAACTCAAACTCGTTCATCCATTCGGTGTCTTTGGGTATCGGTTTCTGGTTTTCTTTGAGTAGCACACAATTTTCTAAGACCAACACATCCATTTCTGTTCGCATGAAACAGCGAAACGCATCTTCCGGTGTATGCACGATGGGTTCACCACGGACATTGAACGAGGTATTGATTAACACCCCACAACCAGTTTTTTCTTCAAACGCTTTCAACAAGTGATAATACCGAGGATTCGTCGAGGCGGTCACAGTCTGTACCCTGGCAGAATAATCCACGTGAGTCACGGCCGGAATATCCGACTTAGGCACATTCAAAAGATCGATCCCAAAGAGTTTTTCCTGATCGGCCTGAAGAGCGACTCGTCGATTTTCAGCCACTGGCGCCACCAACAGCATATAAGGACTGTCAGTATCCAATTCGAAATAGTCCGAGACCCGTTCACGCAACACCGACGGAGCAAAGGGTCGAAAGGATTCTCGATATTTAATTTTCAGATTCATGACGGATTGCATTTTTTCGCTTCGTGGATCACCTAAGATACTTCGTCCACCCAGCGAACGGGGCCCAAACTCCATCCGCCCCTGCAACCAGCCAATAACTTTTTCGTCGGCCAAATGCCCCGCCACCTGATCACAGACCACCGCATCGTCAAGTCGTTCGTAGTTGGCTTCCAGCTTTTTCAAGGTCTGCTCTATTTCATCATTGGTAAACGATGGTCCGAGGTACGTACCTCGCATGGAATCCTCTGACCCTTCACAATGACGAGGTTGATCCAGATAATGATAATGGACATTCAAGGCCGCACCCAGTGCACTCCCAGCATCACCAGCCGCGGGTTGTATCCACAGTTTCTCAAAAGGGCCTTCTCGCAACACTCGACCATTGGCCACACAGTTCAGAGCCACCCCCCCCGACAAACACAAATTCTTGATGCCTGTTTCCTTCTGAAGACTGTTGGCTAACCGCAACATGACGATCTCGGTCACTTCTTGTATCGACCGAGCCAAGTCCATTTCTCGTTGGGTGAGTTCGCTTTCCGATTCGCGACGAGGCGCACCAAATAATTTATCAAATTTGTCATTGGTCATGCGGAGACCGGTGCAATACGAAAAGTATTCCATATTCAGACGAAACGTGCCATCAGGTTTCACATCAACGAGGTGCTCTAGAATCGTTTTGACATAGGTGGGTTCCCCGTAAGGAGCCAAACCCATGACTTTATACTCACCAGAATTCACTTTGAACCCCGTATAATACGTAAAAGCTGAATAGAGCAGTCCCATCGAATGCGGAAAGGGAATTTCCCATAATGGCGTCAGTTTGTTATCGCGTCCGACCCACGCAGATGTGGTTGCCCATTCACCCACACCATCCATACAGAGCACGACGGCTTCCTGAAACGGCGAAGGGAAAAACGCCGACGCCGCATGGGATTCATGATGTTCCCCAAACAGCACAGGAGGGAGAGTATCCGTTTTCTCGAGACCCCCGACTTCGCGAAGGGCTTTATCAAGCAGGTGACGTAAGAAGAGTTTTTCTTTAATCCAGACCGGTATCGCGGTGAGAAACGACGATATCCCTTGAGGTGCGAAAGACAGGTAGGTCTCCAACAAGCGCTCAAACTTAATCAGGGGTTTGTCGTA
Source organism: Nitrospirales bacterium (assembly GCA_029261235.1). GTDB lineage: Bacteria > Nitrospirota > Nitrospiria > Nitrospirales > UBA8639 > Nitrospira_E. Next base: position 5,845 of record JAJDBS010000213.1, on the reverse strand, counting down.
AAAGACAAGATAGTCGACCTCGCCAATTGTTAATCCCCCCTGGCCCAAGCAATATTCCACAGCATGAGAAGGAAACCCGGCATCATGTTTCTTGCGTGTAAATCGCTCCTCTTGAGCGGCGGCGACAATCTGACCGTCTTGGACTAAACAAGCCGCACTGTCATGATAATACGCCGAAATGCCTAAAATAGATTTCAAAAATAAATCCTCTTTATGGAAATCACGTGTAATTTACTAGTCATTATTATACGTTATTCAAACAATTCGTCAAAAAATTGTTGCATATGAATCCATGATCGTTCATCAGCCTGCTTGTGATACTTCGCACCTTCCAACCCATATTGATCAGCCGATGGATTCGTAAAACTATGCTGAGCGCCACCATACTGAATCATCTGCCAATCAATTTCAGATTTTTCGAGAGCCGTCTTAAGCTGTCCAATATGATCTGTAGTAAGGAAAGGGTCCGCGGCACCATGAGCAATGAGCACTTTGGCTGAATGAGCAATCGCTTGAGCAGCGGGTGGAAGAGGTAACGACCCATGAAAACTCACAACACCCTTCACGGGGGCACCGCCATACACCAATTGCATCACCGTGGCTCCGCCAAAACAATAGCCAATGGCCGCTAACCGAGTAGAGTCGACCATCGGCTCGGCCTGCAACAATTTCAAACCTTCTTGTGCACGCCCCAACCAATCACCCACGTTACTCGTTGTCTGTTTCGCCCATTCACCAGCTTTTTTAGCATGCGTTGTGACCTTTCCCTTCCCATACATATCAACGGCAAACGCCATATACCCCATTGCCGCTAATTGCTCAGCACGGGACCGAGCATAGTCATTAAGCCCCCACCATTCATGAACCACCAAAATCCCTGGTCTCTTGCCCTTTACTGAATCATCCCAAGCCATAAACCCTTCAAAAGATTCTTCTCCATGCGAATATGGAACAACTTTACTTTGAACCTTGGCCTCGACCAGTGGCGGAATGCCCACCAATATCAACAACACGATGAACCACACACGATTTTTCATTATTTTTCTCCTTGGATCTTGCTGTTGAGGAAAACTGCCGCCCCCAAAAGGATTGGCTTATTTTCCCAATACTAAATAGTAGTTGAGACTCATGCGTGAGATAAACCTACTTCAGCACTTGCTGATAAATGTACCCTTTGAAACACGATAAAATGAATGCTTTCATCGTGTTATAAGAGTTCCAATATGGAAAATATATTAATCGCTCTCACAATAGCATTAGGAATATTTCTTTTCACGAGCACACCGGCAATTGCAGAATGGTATGGAGGCCTACAACTCGGTTTTCAGACACCTCAGGACCTAAAAAAGGTTAAAGAGGTTGGAAGCGCAAATGGCATTTCACTCAGTAACCTCGACGTTGAAAATGCTTTGCTTTATGGAGCAAAAGCCGGCTATTTTTTACCTGGCATGATGGACTGGTTAGGAATGGAATTGGAAGTGTTTACGGCGAATCCCCATATTAAACAACAAAATGCTATCGCAAAACTTGGGAGCAGCTCAGCTAAAGTCGATGGATTCTCTGGCAACCATCTTCGGCTCATTACTACTGCCCCCAATTGGATGGTGCGCTACCCCGGGTACGTCGTTGAGCCATACGCAGGAGCAGGTATTGGTGCGTTTTGGGCAAAATTATCTGATTCGGCTGGCTCTGATACTGATATGGCTCATGGAGTCAATGTTTTAGCTGGGCTTCGATTCTACTTAAATCAACAAGTGGCTCTGTTTACCGAAGGAAAATTTAACTATACCAGATGGGAATTTAATGATTTCTTGCTTAAATTTGCCTACAAATCATAAGGAGCCTCAGCCGGAATTACTGTCCATTTCTAAACCAGAGGAAGCGCTCAGTACTAATCTAAAAGCAAAATCTCCTAGAGCCCACTTTGCGTTTGTCCTGCTGTACGCTTCCCCCTCAATCCTCATCCGCCTGCTTCCTAATCCTAGTTTAGGAAAATTCAAGAATTCCCAATTGGGCATTCCCAGATAACCACCAAGACCATCTCTGATAGGGTTATTGGCCTTACGGTCATTTTATTGTGGATTCTTGAACCCACAGTATTCCGTCAAATTACGGAAAGTTCCTGGCCTAGATTCCAATTAAATGAAGACGTCTTACGACATTTGAATGAGAATTTGTGAAGGGGGTGGGTAAAGGAGGCATAACTTCCTGACGTTGGCAAAATTGGTGCGCCCGACTGGACTTGAACCAGTAACCCTTGGATTCGAAGTCCAATACTCTATCCAATTGAGCTACGGGCGCACAATGTACCGATATTTAGGTCTTGTATGATATTCGGCATGAATGATCCCCGTTATACCGGTCTACCCGAAGACCCGTCAACTTTAAAGGAATCATGCACTTCTTATTTGTCTTTACCTGCTACTTGTCTTCAATAATGCATATTCACTAAATTGCGCGTAATTGGCCACGGTTTTGGTAAAAGCAATCATGCCACTTTGTAAAGACAATAACCCCCTCATTCGAGGAATAGTAGGAACGAGCCTTTTGAGGTTTAACTCCCTATATGACACCGACGACCACACCTTTTATCCTAGGATAGTAGAAATGATTCAGTCCGAACAACTCTCCGTAGATACCATCATGTTTCATGTGCGTGGGCCATTTCAGAAAAAGGCCGCTAAGGAATTAGGCTTGTCGGTCTTTCGTTCGCACCGCCTAGGCTTCACGACCTTTCATTTTGATCTGACCCGGGCTTCTCTGATAGATGAGCAGGGGGCTCACCACCTTGCCCTTATCGGTCAAGGAGTGCAAGACAAAGGCGGGAAATGGAAGATTCTCGGCTACCCTCCATTAGTCAAAAACCATCTACTCGTTGACGCGACCTTTGACTATCCTCCACAGGAATCGTGGAACTGATTACTCAAGTTTCTTTCTCGTCACCTAGAACCTCATACCGCTCAATATTGATTCCTTACGTTCGCTCTTAAACGTTCTAATACGAATCTGGAGTGGGAAGGTCCACTTCGGATTGCTTGGCTTCCGGGACAATTTTTTCCAAGCGTCGATGATAATCTCGCATACGCTGTTGTTGGTCAGGAGTAAATTTGATGGTTTCTTGGTTGTGAAGCTCAACCAGCTGTTCCACACTTTGCAAAAGGGGCGGAACGGCATCAAACACTTTTCCAGCTTCAAAGGCTTCTAGCGAATCCACAAATAGAGGTGGAAGAGGTTTATACGTTGCCCCGGCGCGATCACGAAAACGATAGACGATATTCTCATAGGCTTCGATCGCTTCTTCGGTAGGTTTGACTCCCCCAGGAAGCGCCATCCTTGAAGCGGCTGGTATTTTTGCAGCAAACGCGCTGAGGCTCGCAATCAACTCGCCCAACGTATCGACCACTTGCCCAGGTTGAAGGGATTCTTTATTGCTCATGGATCTATTGAATGTTCCCCAAAATAGCCCGTATATGCTCCAGTAAAATTCTAATATCAGGAACTGACGGGAATCGTCAAAAAAGTCATCCAGCAAGGCCGCTGCCCTTTTGGCGCGCGACGAATACTTCCAGTAGGTGAGAACGGCCAAAGGGCGAGAACGCCGCTGGTTGGGTTTTTCAACATTTCCCTCATGAACTTGAATCTAGTCCAAATATAGGGTTCCCTGTCAAGACGGTGCAGCGTTTTGATCAGATAATTCCCTTCGTACTGATTCCATGTCTTCTGGTAGCGGCGCTGAAAATGTGAGCGTTTCTTCGGTGACTGGGTGTACGAAGCCTAAAACTTTGGCATGAAGCATGACACGGGGGACTTCAATGCCTCCAATCTCCATAACCTTTTTCCCGCCGTAGGTTTGATCGCCTAAAATTGGACATTCGATGGATTTAAGGTGCACTCGCAGTTGATGTGTTCGTCCCGTTCCTGGTGTGAGCGCGACATGTGCGGCAATTTTCCCAAATCGTTCGACAACCTTGTACATGGTTAAAGATTCTTTAGGTCTTGTCGTATGCGCAGAAAATGTCTTTCGATCTTTCATGTCTCGTCCAATGGCTAATTCAATGCGACCTTGCCCTTTTTTTGGTGATCCCCATACCAGCGCTTCATACAGCCGGCTAATCGTATGTTCTTTGAATTGTGCTGACAAATGTTGATGAGCGTGATCCGTCTTGGCCACGACTAAAATACCTGTGGTTTCTTTATCGAGCCGATGTACCAGTCCTGGCCGCTCTCTCCCACCGATAGATGAAAGATGTCCTTCTCCACTTTGTATGTGGTGTAGCAGCGCATTGACCATAGTCCCCGTCCAGTTCCCCGGGGCTGGATGGACCACGAGGCCCGAAGGCTTGTTCAGCACGAGAAGTGCGGCATCCTCATGAATGATATGAAGGGGAATAGGCTCAGGTTGGATATCGAGGGGCTCAGGACGAGGGACAACCAATTGAATTCTCTCACCAGGCTTCACCTTGTGACTAGGCTTCACCACCTGGCTATCAACGGTGATGTGACCCTCTTCGATTAAGCGTTGAAGAGCAGTGCGAGAATAGTACGGTTCCCGACTGGCAAGAAAATGATCAAGCCGCTTGCGGGATTCCCCAGCTGTGACAATGAATTCCGTCCGCGTTTCGACATGCGGCATGGAGTGTAGGTAGGAAAGGTTGAGAAACTAGGAGACTCTGGTTCCGCCTTTTTGACGGTGCCTGTCGGCAATCTTTTTTCTGAGACGTGCTTTTTCTAAACTCACACGGGCTTCTTCCACTTCTGAAGGTAAACCGCCTCGTTGCAGTTGTTCTTCAGCGTTCTGAACGGCCTCTTCTGCACGATCAACATTAATATCTTCAGCTTTTTCTGCAATCTCAGCCAAGATCGTCACCTTCGTCGGAGTCACTTCGGCAAATCCCCAAAGCACGGACATGAATTCAGTCTTTTCGCCCACTCGGTATTGCAGTTCTCCAATACGCAACGTTGTCAGGAAATGACAATGCCCTGGAAGGACACCAAAGTCACCTTCGCTGCCAGGAGCTGAAACATAATCCACTTCCTGACTCAACAGGCGATGATCAGGCGTGACCACCTCCAAGAGAAACTTTCCTGCTGACACAGCTGTAGCAGAATTAGCCATTAGACCTTATATCCGAGTTTCTTGGCTTTCTCGATCGCTTCTTCAATCGGTCCCACCATATAAAACGCCTGTTCTGGTAAATGATCATATTTCCCATCAACAATTTCTTTGAAACTGCGAACAGTATCAACCAATTTCACATACTTGCCTGGTGATCCAGTAAAGGCCTCAGCCACATGGAAGGGCTGCGACAAGAAGCGTTGCAACTTACGAGCGCGAGCCACTGTTTGCTTATCATCTTCAGATAATTCGTCCATACCCAAAATTGCAATGATGTCTTGCAAATCTTTGTATTTCTGCAACGTTCCTTGCACTCGCTGTACGACTCCGTAATGTTCCTCACCCAAAATCGCTGGATCCAAAATCCGCGACGTGGAATCCAATGGATCGACCGCCGGATAAATACCTAACTCAGCCAATTGCCGAGATAACACTGTGGTTGCATCCAAATGAGCAAAGGCGGTAGCCGGCGCAGGATCGGTCAAATCGTCAGCCGGCACATACACGGCTTGGACGGAGGTAATTGAACCGCTTTTCGTGGACGTAATACGTTCTTGTAACGTTCCCATTTCCGTACCAAGAGTCGGCTGATATCCGACCGCCGATGGCATACGCCCCAACAACGCGGACACTTCTGAACCGGCTTGCGTAAATCGGAAAATATTATCGACGAAGAGCAACACATCTTGATGTTCTACATCACGGAAATATTCGGCAATCGTCAATCCC
>JAJDBS010000212.1 GCA_029261235.1 Nitrospirales bacterium | reverse complement strand
CATGCGGATTTTTTGGAGATCCTGATTACTCAGAATTGGTTGCTGGAGTTTGATCCGCCGACAGGCTTCCGGGATTTCAGCAATCAGGTTGGGCTTGGGTCCAATATTTGTCACAAGGGACATGACCAAATGCTCACGAATAGGATCTATCGGAGGATTTGTCACTTGGGCAAATAATTGTTTGAAATATTTAAACAGCAATTGTGGACGCTCAGACAACACGGCCAGCGGTGTATCCGTTCCCATAGAAGAGGTGGGTTCCTCACCATTCATCCCCATAGGGAACAACACCATCTTCAGTTCTTCTACGGTATACCCAAAAGCCTGTTGACGCTGTCGAAGTGTGGGATGATCAGGTTGAGGAACATTCATGGGTTCCGGCAACTCATCTAACGACACGCGATGCTGAGTCAGCCATTGCCGGTAGGGTTTCCGTTTGGTGATATCGGTTTTGATTTCTTCGTCGTCAATGATCCGCCCTTCGACCGTATCAACAATAAACATCTTTCCTGGCTTCAGGCGCCCTTTCATCCGAATATTTTGTGGATCCGTTGGCAACACCCCAGCTTCGGAGGCCAACACAACGACATCATCCTTTGTGACTTGATAACGACAAGGCCGCAATCCATTACGATCCAACGTCGCGCCGACCAATTTTCCATCAGTGAAACACACACCTGCCGGACCATCCCACGGCTCCATGACTGCCGCATGGTATTCATAAAATCCACGACGATCAAAATCCATTTGTGGGTTCCCTTGCCAGGGTTCAGGAATCAACATCATCATGGCATGGGGAAGTGGTCGGCCAGCCATCACCAAAAATTCAATCGCGTTATCTAAACAGGCTGAATCACTTTGGGTCGCATCATCAACAATCGGAAACAGTTTCTTCAGGTCATCGCCAAACAGTTCGGAAGCCAACCGTCCCTGTCTTGCCCGCATCCAATTCACATTCCCTTTGAGCGTATTGATTTCTCCATTATGGATGGAATAGCGATAGGGATGAGCCAGAGACCAGGTGGGAAAGGTGTTGGTACTAAAGCGCGCGTGGACAAGGGCCAAGGCTGACACAAACGTGGGATCAGCAAGATCCGGGTAAAACAACGCCACTTGATCAGGCAGCAGCAGACCTTTGTACACAATGGTATTGCAGGACAAGCTTGAAATATACACCCATTCCCTGTCATGTAACGCTGATTCCCGTACGGCTCGAGTCATCAATTTTCGAATGACATAGAGCTTTCGTTCAAACTGCGTCGGATTGAGGGAGGCTCTTGCAATAAAGAACTGCCGAATCGATGGCATCGTCTTACGGGCTTCGACACCAATATGCTCTTCCTTGGCTGGAACATCCCGCCACCCTAAAAACTCTTGCCCTTCGTCTCGGACAATCGATTCAAACAAGGCCTCACATTGCTCTCGTGCCTGCCGATCTTGGGGCAAAAACACCATGCCCACACCATAACCGCCGGCTAACGGTAATTGAATGGCCAATTCACCTGCGACACGCTGAAAAAACGGATGCGGGATCTGGCACAAAATACCAGCCCCATCCCCGGTGCAGGGATCACAGCCGGCAGCCCCTCGGTGTTCAAGATTCTTGAGTACCAAGAGCCCCTTTTCAATCATGTCATGAGACTTGTGACCCTTGATGTGCGCCACAAATCCAATTCCACAGGCATCATGCTCATGCTGAGGATGATACAGCCCTTGAGCTGGAGGTAAACCAGGAATATTCATGCGAGAATGCTCATCTTCATTTCTATAGGTATGATCCACTATTTCACCTGCTAGGACTAGGAAATTTCAGGAAACTCACGCTCTTAGGGACACACACCCCTCTAAACTATTCAGAGAGTCTCAGGAATGTCGAACTGGTCCTGGAGATTTTCTACAGATAAAGGGAAGAACAAGTCGGAATTGTGTCCGCCCACATTAATCCAAAGTAAAAAAATCTGTCAAGACAACTGATTGAAATTCAAGCATTTGTACGTATGATCGTGGGGATTTCTTTACTTGGATAGATACGGGATTCACCGGCCGCAATAACCTTGACAATCCACAGGAGACTCCATAGTATCGCGCCCATGGCCAATGATCCTGCCGTAAAAGCCATGGACTCCATGGAAGAAGTGTGGGAAGCCTTTCGACCGGAATTAAATGAGGTCGAGGCTCAGATTGAAAAACATCTGAATTCTCACGCCCCGCTCATTAATACGGTGGCCGATCATATCCTCTCCAGCGGGGGGAAACGAATACGGCCACTCCTCTTAATTCTCTCTGCCAGACTCTTTAGCTATCCCGAAAAGGAATTCCTGCTTCTAGGAAGCCTTGTTGAGTTCATCCACACCGCCACATTACTGCATGATGATGTCTTAGATGAAGCCGATATCCGTCGAGGGGAAAAAACGGCCCGACGCGTGTGGGGCAACCATGCCAGCATTCTGGTTGGCGACTATCTCTACTCGCAAGCTATGGCGCTTATCGCCTCACTTCACAACCATGATATCAACGAAATTATGGCCGATGCCTGTCGGAAAATGGCCGAAGGCGAAGTTCTGCAACTTTGCGCCAATAGCCAGCCTGATCTCACTGAAACCGACTATCTCAAAATTGTTGAATATAAAACCGCCATCCTGGTTGCGGCCTCGTGTAAGGTCGGAGCCATCATTGGAGGAGCCTCTGTGGAGGAACAGATGGCCCTCTATCGCTTTGGCTATAATCTCGGCATGGCCTTTCAACTCGCGGATGATCGGTTGGATTATTCAGCAGATCATGCCAAACTTGGAAAATCCTTAGGGCAAGATATTCGTCAGGGGATGATTACCCTCCCCCTCATTCATCTCCTCCAAGCATGTTCTGCCGATGAACAAACCTGGTTGAAAGAAAAAATTCTCTCTCACTCCGTTGATGATCAAGAACTTGAACGTATTCTGGGAATGATGCGGAAACAAGGCTCGTTAGCCTATGCCACCAGCCGCGCCCGAGAGTACATTGAAGCGTCAGCGTTAGACCTGGTTTCCTTCCCAGAGAACCCCGCCAAACGATCCCTCGCTATTGTGTCCGCCTACATGGTTAATCGCGACCAATAATACACTCCAAAAATTCTTCTTAGTTACTTTTCCTGAAGCATAAGAATAGAGCATTGGCTCATTCGCCTAAGCCTATGTTCCAACCCAGTCATTCCCGCCGGGGCGAAACCAGGCAACACCAAATAACCCTTGAGCACCCTCGAAAAAGCTGATGACTCTATGTGTCTTTTCCCTCACCCCTGCGTTCGTTCCTCCTTGCAACAAATCTCTTAAAAAACGAGGAAGTTTAGAAATATTTTGATTGATAATTAATAGACGAGTTACAAGAAGCCGCGACTCATGGCTAAAGGTTTCCCTCTGATCACCCGCCTTACTCTGCACCACCGGCAACTCAGCCTTGCGCAAGAATTCACAGGCACAAAATTCATTTTTTTTCTAACTGGGATATGCGGGCGGAGAACTACTGGGAGAGAAGACTTTCGGCATTTCCCACCGGAATCCGACGATCAAGTACGGTGGACTGAACGTCTTTGACGGATAATGGAGCTAACACACGCTGGAGGACGTCCTCTAAATTGATTTCTGCATTACAGACAAATAAATCAAGGGAAAGATAGCTGTGCTCGGGGTAGGTGTGAATCACGCAATGCGATTCGGAAAGGACCAGGACTTTGGTGATGCCATGGGGGGTATATTCGTATTCACAATCTTTCACCACCGTAAATTCCCGTCGAATGACGTCCTCAATACTGGCGACGACCTGACTGGTCGGCTTTTCATGTAGGGAAATATCGGCAATGAGTAGACGTGATTGCGGTTCCATCATTCCCCCCTTAATTCCAATACTTCCAGCCATCTAAGTAATACTGAAGAATTGTTGGATTATCTAACGAGCTAGGAAGAATATCGGCAACCATGAGGTCCTTAGAGAATCCAAAGAGTCCCTGGATATTGGCAGAGCCGAGAAACCTGGTTGGGACTGTAATCGTAAGCGCATCCATTGAAAGGGGCACGTGCGAAGCAAGGATAAAACCCCAGTCACCGAATGAAGGCACATAGGCATGGTAGGGTGTCACAAATGGAAATCCAGCGGCTTCCAACGTTTCATGAACGCACCAAAATGCCTGTTTCGCAAAAAACGGACTCGTCGATTGCGTCACAAAGATACCCTGTTTGGCCAAGCGGCGTTTGGCCAATTTATAAAATTCTCTACTGTACAGTCGTGATAACCCTGAATTTTTTGGATCAGGCAAATCGGCAATGATGACATCAAAATAGTCCGTCCCTTCCAACAGATATTGATAAGCATCATGGTTGACCACCTTGACGCGTTCATCACCCAAACTTTCATGATTGATCTGCCGAATCATTTCATGCGTCGACGCCAATTTCGTCACGAACGGGTCTAAATCGACAAGCGTAATGGCTTTCACATCGGCATACTTCAACACTTCACGAGCCGCCAAGCCGTCACCCCCGCCAAGGATTAAAATGTTCTCTCGATGCGAGGTCAGCCCCATAGGCACATGCACAAGGGCTTCATGATAGCGATATTCATCAATGGATGAAAATTGAAGATTCCCATCTAAATAGAGGCGAACGTCGTCCCTGTGCTTGGTGAGTACCACTTTTTGATAGGTGGATTGTTGGGAATAAATGACGCGATCCTCATAAATGGTGGTTTCCCAGGCATGGATAAGACTTTGTGATCCCCAAAACATCCCCACTAGAATAATCGCAGCGACCGAGGCTGCAATGGGAAGCAGTCTCAAATTCCGAAGGTCAAGAATTGATCTAAAACACCAGAGGGTGAACATGCCGACCGCCACATTGAGTCCGCCAGCAATTAATGAACTCTTAAAGATGCCAAAAAACGGGAGGAGAATGAACGGAAAAAGCAATGTCGCCGCAAATGCGCCAAAATAATCGAGGGATAAGACATTCGATATATTCACTCGGAGGGCATAATGTTTTTCCATGATACGGGTCAGGAGGGGAATTTCTAACCCAATGAAGATCCCAATCACCAGAATCAGCGACAGCATGATGGGGTAATACATCGAGGTATAGGAATAGGCCGCAAACAACACGGGCACACTAAAGCCCCCGACCACCCCTAAGAGAATTTCAATCGCAATAAACCATCGCAGAAGATGCTGTTGAATGTAGCGAGACAACAACGTTCCTATACCCATGGCTGTCATGGTCAAGCCAATGGTAATGGAAAATTGCTTCACACTATCGCCGAGAAAATACGACGACACACTGCCAATCAACAACTCATAGATAATCGTGCAAAGACCCACGACAAAAACGGTCATGAGCAGGACCGCCGATTCAAATGTCGGGGAAGGCGCGGGCGCCTTATTTTCCACCTCTCACTCCGCCTCCACGATGATCGGGGCCGCCGACGCTTCCCGTTCTCAGACTAGGGCCGTAGTACATGGGCGGTCCGCCCCAATAGAAAAAAGATGGACCAGAACGATACCCGTTATACCCCGTGTAGCCCCAACCTCGTTGACCAAAATAAAACGCCCCCATATAAATAACCCCAAGAATCACCAGCACGGCAAGAAGCGCCCCACCACGTTGATTGCCCATTTTCCCTGGATGGTTATTCGGCATGTCATTCCTCTTTGTCACAATTCACTCCTCGCTGTTATCCCAACGATCAGTCTTCTATGAGGCATGTTGAAAAAAACCGCCAGCGGCGTTCTCACGTACGAGAGTACGCTCCGCGCGTCAAAACGACTGTGCCCTTGCTGGACGAAATTTTTTGACTATGCCCTCCAACCAATCATGCCAATTTCCTTTAGGCAATATATTGGCCAATGAAATGAAATATTCATCAGGCTTCTATTCCATTCCACTTACCACTCATCATCATCAATCAACCTTGACCGTCTATCAGTGGGAGCGTTTTGGACATTGACCCACATCCAAAGACCAACAGCTCCGACAAGAGACAGAATCCCCAAAATAAAATGGGCTAAGGAGCTTCCCTGCTTGGGCGTCACCTTCACCATCACCGAACCTGCTCGAGAAGGTTGGTTTGTCTCAATACTGAAACGAAGAAAGTACGTGCCTTTTTTGGGAAACGTGACCTTCAAGTCAAATGTCGTATCTTGCTCCGACCATGCATAGCCTTCATAATCGCGACCAGATTCCTTCCAGAGCTCTTTTCCAAATCCGAACAGATATTCTTTTTGTTCATCCAGCACTTCCCCTCCGACAAAACTCCATACACCAGAGGCATTGAGTGTTTGTGCCACCGCAATACGATACACCGAATAGTCCTCTTTCACTTCAATCGGCCCCACATCTCCGCCCGACAATGGAATCGCTTGCTCCACACTCTTCCCCACATCCATATTGAGGAAAAAAGATGTGAGGAAACAGAGCCCCGCAAACGCCAGCAAGGCATAGGAAGCTTTGGTCCATTCCGCTAATTTTCCAGAATCGTGAGGCATGAGGAAAGGCCTTTAGAATTTTAAGTCAAAATCAATGGAAAAAAATAGGATCACGGCGAAGGAGACCGCCACCGTCATTTCCAATAAACCAACCGCCAAGTTCTGGTCGTGGGCAATAGCCTGGTTCACATTAATTTTTGGCAAGAGAATCTTGTCCAGTAACGTTCGAATGAGAGGAAGAAACAGCAGACCGCAGATCACACTGAGACCAAAA
>JAJDBS010000211.1 GCA_029261235.1 Nitrospirales bacterium | reverse complement strand
GTTTCCACCCTTGCTCCTGATCGTCCATTCCTAATTTTTATTGCACCCCACCAAAGGGGACACCCGTCAATTCTGACATAGGCCGTTTATAGGTGGTCAGGTCATCCAGGCAAAACTGATTGAGGTGTGTGTGTCCACATGCTCGTGCCAAAATACTGATGAGGTCAACGGAGGTTTCAAAAAAACGTGCTAACCGTTGGGCTGATTCTTCCACAATCAAGCGTGCTCGAAGATGGTCTTTTTGCGTAGCGATTCCTACAGGACAATTATTGGTGTGACAGGCACGCATCCCCAAGCAGCCAATGGCTTGCATCGCGGAGTTCGACACAGCAATGGCATCCGCCCCTAACGCGAGTGCTTTTGCAAAGTCCGCAGGCTTTCGTAAGCCGCCGGTAATCACCAAGGTCACATCTTGCCGGCTGAGTCGATCCAAATGGCGGCGAGCTCGAGCTAAGGCGGGAATGGTTGGCACGGAAATATTGTCTCGGAAAATGACCGGAGCAGCACCGGTTCCTCCACCACGACCGTCTAAGATAATGTAGTCCACGCCGACCTCAAGGGCTGCATCAATATCTTTCTCGATGTGTTGCGCCGAGAGTTTATAGCCGATAGGAATACCCCCCGTTTCTTCCCTGACTTGTGTCGCGAAGTCGCGGATTTGAGAAATGTCTGTCCAGTCAGGAAAGCGAGGAGGGGAGACGGCTGGTTCTCCTTCTTTGAGTCCGCGGACTTGGGCAATTTTGCCTTTCACTTTTGGGCCTGGTAAATGTCCACCGGTTCCGGTCTTGGCTCCTTGTCCACCTTTAAAATGGAAGGCCTGACATTTCTTAACCTTATCCATGGAAAATCCAAATCGCCCTGACGCCAGTTCATAAAAGTACCGTGAGTTCTCGGCTTGTTCCTCGGGTAACATGCCGCCTTCACCAGAACAAATGCCCGTACCCGCGAGTTCAGCGCCACGTGCTAACGCCGTTTTTGCTTCTTCCGACAGAGCACCGAAGCTCATATCTGAAACAAAAAGTGGCATCTTGAGTCTTAAGGGTTTTTTCGCGTTGGGTCCGATCACCAATTCTGCACCAATTGATACGTCATCAAGTTGAGGCGGAGTGGCCAATTGCGCCGTCACAAATTGAATATCATCCCACGTGGGTAGCTCAGTGCGTGAAACCCCCATCGCGGTGACCAACCCATGATGGCCAGTCTTTTCTAATCCATGTGCTGCATAATTCTGGATCAATCCCACATGCGGTTCTTCTTCGGCGGGATGGGTGTCGGCATAGGTTCCTAAATAGTCACCTCGTTGAAAGGGTTGCGGATGAGCTAACTCCCAGTCTCTTACTTCCTGCTCATCGACATACACCGCATCATTCTTAGGGTCCATCCAGACGGTGAATTTCTGCAGGGCTTCTGCGTTATTATATTCACTAATTCCAGAGTCCAACCGATAATCCCAACCATGGAGACTGCATATAAGATTGTCACCATCGACGCTTCCATCAGACATTAGGGCGCCACGATGTAAGCAGCGGCCATAAAAGACCGACACGTTTTCGTCAAATCGAATAACAACAAGATCGACATTTGCAACGAGTGCATAGGTTGGCGTTCGGTCTTGCAGAGAACTCCAGGTTGCGACTTTGATTTTCTGAACCGATGTGTGCTCTGCTTCAGGCATGCTTGACTCCTATGTGGGATAGATTAACGGCCTCTCTTTACAACTCGACGTTTTTCAATAAAGTCAGTCTTATCGGGATCTCTGACTTAGTCTTAGTATTCTTTCAAATATTACTGTTCTCAATTAATAATGAGTTTTCCTAGTTTAGTGAAAATTTCAATCGAGGGCCACTTCTAAATCTCATTATGTAAACAAAAGGTTGATTCTTTGGAAATTACTGAGCAACATTATTCAGGTCAAGAGAAGTTACCTTGGTTGGTCGTGAGGCACTAAAAGGCGAGGCGCTCAAAGAGAAGATATAACGGAGCCTGAATTTCTTTTGGGTTGTCGCAGCTCAACTACAGAATCATAGTTTTATGAATGGCTGCAACAGCTTTCTTGCTGCTTCATAAGGAATGGGGAAATTTGCTGGGCGGCGACTAGATTGCCGCCCAGCCAAAAATTTTCAATTGACGTGCAATAGGAGGACCTTATTCAAGATCACTCTACGATATCTTTCTTCAATGACCCAATAATTGCCAAGAGTTCTTGGCTCTCCTGTTTGGGAACTTTGAATTTTTTCAAGGTCTTCACCAGATGGCCTGCAACGATATTGAATTCTTTCTCGGATATTCGCATTCCGTTATGTGTCGTTTTCATATCCTTTCCAGAATATTTGCAGGTGCCGCCTGTGGCCATACAGACTAATTCTGAATTCAGCATTTTAAATCGCTTGACATCGGCCGATGCGAACCGTCCGCCTACCGTCTTGTCAGCCACAAGCCGATTGACGAATTCATCCACCACCGCCGTAATTGCAGGCATACCGCCTAACCGGTCATGCAGAGACTTTGTCTGTTCAGCATGGACGAGATACAGGGTGCTGAATAGTCCTGTACTGACTATAGCCGCAGACAATACAAAAAGCAGAGCAGCAATAGGATTTGAATGTAAGGTTTGTTTAGACATTGTGTAATCCTCCGTTGATTTGTGGTTGTGAAAAAAACTTTTGCACTTCAACTGCAGTCTTACGCTGTGAGCCTGCTTTTAACTCCAAACGTATTGCTTGTTTTATGGGATCTCGTAGGGAATCTTTTTTCCGTTTTTCGCATGCACCAGAGTTGCCACGACTGCGTATTTTGACGACACGAGGAAGTCCAGGTCATAGGGCGTCCCGTCTTCTGCCGTGAAGTCGGCGCAACTCACAAAATAGGGGGTGGCTCTACCCATGATTTCTACGCTGTCGTGAAACGCTTTTAGCTTCAACTGAACTACGGCTTTTGCATCAGGATCGAATACTGGATACATGTGGTTCGCATTGCGTTCCGAAATCGTCTCAATGTGCGTCATCATGGCTTTCTGAATGGCGTCACGATGAGTGGTGGCCACACCAGGATGTTCAGCCCATGCCAAGCCTGCCATGAGAACGAAAATGGAACATACTGCTGATAGGGTGATCTTCATCTTGTAACCTCCGTGAATGAGCGAATGTACAGTTTTGTCTTATTGATAAACATGACCAAACGTAAAAGACGAAACACGTGTTAGGGCCTTTATTAACGACCTGGTTTGGCTGCTCGGAGGACAGGGTAATACTGAGTAAAGACCCAATCATCCTTGGCAAACGACTGGTGGCAGATATTGCACTTGCCTGCCGGCTCGGCTTTCGTCGTTTTTGCTCGAGGCTTCCCCTCCCGCGTCCAACTGAAGTAGGCCCAAAATCCTGGCTCATCCTTAAATCGCTTCGAATCCTTAATCGTGGCTTCTAACCCTAAATACTCTCCCATGAAGTAACCTGACCCACTCACAGCTTGCTTGGAGCCAACACTCGTCATTTCCTTCACCATGATGGTGCCGTCTGGAAAGGCTCCGGTCCTTTTCCATACCTTGAAATGATCTGGGTGAATGTACACAGAATGAAATTCAGGAAATGAGGCTTTCCCATTATTCAATTCATTTGGGGTAAGGGGCGTCCCAACATACACCCATTCCCTCCAATTCGAGGGTATGTCCCAATACAAGGGCTGCAGGAGTTCGTCTTCGTCATTAAACGTATAGACTCGGTCTCCTTTCTTCTCTGCGATGGAGGCCGTCGCCAGTATCCCTAAAATGAGAACGAGGCCTCCGGCTAGCCCAAATAAGGTTGGTAAAGGTTTGATGGATAATGGTCGATACATGATTTTCTCCTTCATTACACCCTCTATTGAATCTCTACAGGTTCCATCAGAGTTGAGAGGGTCTGCCAATCTGAGGACAATTCTAATTCCTGCCGGGATAATTCAATTGCAATGAGTTTCTTGTTGATCTCATTTTATTTTTTAAATACAAATTCTTTATTCAAGTAAATTGCGACCAATGGTAAAAATGTGTGTAGGATTTTCATGATGAACCTCCTTTGTTGATGAGGAAGTTTTTGCTTTTAGTACAACAATTCCCAAACTTCACACATTAGTGATGTAAGGAAAGGTTTTGTTACATCGTATTTTTTATTAGGACTACGTTTTGTTTGAAGAAGTAAAAAAGAAAATTGCATTATTTCTAGAACAGTTATTCGACCGACAACAAAGCCAAACACATCGAAGACACTACCGTCGTTGGCAAATTTCCTTGAAGGTATGGGTTCAACGCCCGTCGAACTTTCGACCGAGCTCGGTGCAAGAGCACTCGTTGGTTGGTTGAGGTGATATTCAATATTTGGCAAATTTCTTCCGAATCAATGCCTTCGATATCGCGAAGAATGATGACCTGTCGCTGGTGAGAAGGCAGCGTTTGGATCGCTTTCTCAATCTGGGACTGAATTTCTTTGGACTCCAGCAACCGTTCAGGAGTTTTGTTATCCCAAATTGTTGGTTGACTCATGCCAGCATTTCCTAGATTTTCATCTGGGGGAAACCCATTAGGTTCAAGTATGGAATTCGCTTCTCCCCTCGTGCGCGGACCTTCACTGATGAATGAAACGTAGCGATTCTCTTTTCGCCCTCGGGTTTTGGCTATATTGGTAAGAATCACAAATATCCAGGTTTTGAGTGAGGACCGACCTTCAAAGCGGTCGATGCTTTGTAAGACGGCCAACCAGGTGTCTTGAACCACCTCTTCAGCTACCGCTTGCGATTTCACAAAACCTTGGGCCAGACGAACCAGACGATAATGATAACTTTCTATGAGTGACCCGAACGCTGACTCATTGCCATGGCGCAGAGATTGAACCAATTCTCGTTCTTGTCTCCCGGCATGAGACATTGCTGGCTGTCGCTGTGTTTGGTTTTCTATAGGTCGTTCTGAAGCACGATCCCACCATGGATTCGTGAGTGCCCGTATTTCTATGGGTATTGGCTGTGAAAGTGTCGTTGCCATCGGACCCGCCTCCTTTGATTTTTTTAAATAAACGAAAGTTTTGTGTATGAGTGATTCTCCGTGCTACCTCAGTGATTTTTTTAAAAGGTGAGAATGATTGAGCCTTCCTCCGCCAATTTTCGTAGACTTGCCATTCCACGTGTTCCGGGTACGGGGTTCTCTTTGATCAGGTCAAGGCCAGACTTCTCAGCGTCCTCTGCTCCTCCAAATACATCAGCACAGCCACAGGATATTCCGGCTATCTGATCTTTGACCGCTTCGAACAAATCATGGGCTGGATGTTCCTTTTGAGTGAGTTCCCCAATCCATCGTGTGCCAGCACCTTGAAAGAGAATTGATACCTCATCCCCCGCTTGTTTGAAGTCATAGGCTATGGCTAAACCATTAAAGACGCGTCCGAGCGCTTCTTCTGACCCGGTCTTGGGATCCGACAAAATGATGATGGCTGTCTTCATGGCATGACTTTCCTTTCCCAGTTAATTATTTAATGGTTAGTGAATGTGGGGAGATTTTCCCCAGCTCTCTTGTACTTCGCGGGTTTGAAGACGTTTGGTGTAAACTTGGAACATCAAGATTTCGAGACATGACCGATCTTCATCCTGCTGAATACCTTCCAAGGTCCTCACCCTCATTTCTTGGACAATCTCTTCAGCCTCAGCTTCGTTTTGAACAAACATTCTGGTTAGCTGTAGAAGTCTTGAATGATAGAGATCAATCAACGTTCCTAAATCGGTTTGGTTCCTTTTCCGCAGCATTTCAAGGAATTCATGCTTTTCAATTTGAGGGTCAGAAACGACACTCATGGGTTCAGCAAACGATATTTCAATTCGGTTCATTGGTCTGCTCCTTTCCACCATAGAAATGGTTTGTTGCCAAAAATTGTTTTCCTGATAGGTTCTATACCAATAAATATGCCAATCACTTTTTTAGACCTAACTCTTTGAAATATTGTTAGTTATCTGATTCCTATCGCTGAATTTTCAGATGTGAATTTTCGTAGAGTACGGTGACTCGTTGCATAAATACGAAATGTCGTATATCTTTTTCAGCTAGATTAAGGGCCTATAGAAAAGTTGTAGAGATCATTAAAAAAGCAGAGGCCGGAGAAGGGAGTGAATAGGAGGAGAAGTGGATTAGCGCACGAAGCGATAAGGAGGCCTTCTCGATAATCGAATCCTAGAGAAGTGTCTAGGGAATCTCGTGCTGTAGCGAGAACTTGGGGAAAGGCTCTCAGCTTGCGCCACACTGGTCCAGGAGGGAAACATGCTCGAAGGGTATACAGTCCAAGAAGAACTCTATAGGAGCCAGAGGCGAATTGTGCACCGGGGCGTGCGGGATAGCGATCACGCGCCGGTGATCATCAAATCCTTTCTCGTGGGAATGGCCACTGAAGAGGATGTGGCTGCCGTCAAACACGAATTCGATATTTTATCTACCCTCTCCGTCAACGGGGTTCCCCGTTCCTATGGGCTCATTCCTAATGCCCATGCGTTTGATCTCATATTTGAAGACCGAGGTGGCTCGACGCTTGCGGAGTTTATTCGTTCCTCAGATTTTGACCTCGAATCCCGGTTGCATATCGCTATTGGAATCGCCAACGTGCTGGAAGGGGTGCATCGTCAGCATGTTGTGCATAGAGACATCAATCCGGCCAATGTACTTGTCGACTCCAAAGGTGAGGTCACGTTAATTGACTTCAGTATTGCGACGGGGCAAGCGGAAGACCATTTTCCGGTATCCCACCCTAGTAGGTTAGAAGGCACGTTGCCCTATCTTTCACCCGAACAGACGGGCCGGATGAACAGGCCTGTGGATTACCGCAGCGACTTTTACTCACTTGGAATCACGCTGTTCGAACTGTTCAGTGGTCGTCTTCCGTTCCAGGCTGTCGATCCAATGGAATTGGTTTACCACCACATTGCAGTCCCGCCACCGCCACTTGCTGAGGTGCGTCAAGATGTGCCGCGTTCATTGAGTGCGGTCATTAGTAAGCTACTCGAGAAGGCACCCGAGGATCGGTATCAGAGTGCGCTGGGCATCAAGCACGACCTCCTTTCATGTTCAGGGAACCTCCAGGACAATTCGGAAGAATTCCGTCTAGGACGACAAGATGTACGGGATCGCTTCTCAATTCCTAAAAAGCTTTATGGGCGGGAGATAGAGGTGCAGACGCTCATGACAGCTTTTGAACGTGCAGGGCAAGGGGGCGTCGAACTCGTCCTGGTCGCCGGCCATTCTGGAATTGGGAAATCCGCATTGGTCCAAGCCGTTCACGCACCGGTAACAGAGCGAAATGGCTACTTTATTTCAGGGAAGTTCGATCAGCTGCGCTTGACGGTACCCTATAGTGCCTTTGTCACGGCCCTCAAGGATCTGGTTGCGCAGTTGTTAACCGAATCTGACGAAGCACTCATGGCGTGGAAAGACAATCTTCTCAAGGCACTTGATGGCAATGGGCAGTTAGTGATCGATGTCATCCCGGAGGTAAAACACATTCTTGGGCCACAACCAGCTATTCCTGAGTTGAACCCCGCTGAAAGTCGTAACCGCTTCAAATTTGTGTTTCGAAACTTCATACGAGTCTTCTGTCAACCGGAACATCCCTTGGTCATTTTCCTTGATGACTTACAGTGGGTTGACCCAGCCTCCTTGGCACTGATTGACACTATTTTGACTGACGACGACAGTCACCACCTCTTACTCGTAGGTGCGTATCGGGACAACGAGGTTGATGCCTCGCATCCGCTCACTGCGGCCGTCAATGCATTGGTGTCGGAAGAGCGGCTTCGTGTGAGCCGGTTCGCAATAGATCCTCTGACTCCGGACTCCCTCACCCAGTTGCTCTCGGACACCCTCCATGGTGATCGTGAAGAGATCGAACGGCTTCAGCGGCTGATCCTCGACAAAACCGCTGGTAACCCATTTTTTCTCAAACAGGTTTTGACGACACTGTACCGCCAGGGAAGCATCGCGTTTGATTACGCTCTCAATCGTTGGGTCTGGGACACTGAAGAGCTCGAGGCGATGAACATTACGAACAATGTCGTTGATCTAATGATTAGCCGTTTGAATGAATTACCGCAAGAGACCTTACAAGCTCTCAGGCTCGCAGCATGTATCGGAAGCCGATTCGATCTGACCACGCTCGAATTAATTTCAACTGATAGAAAGAACAACGTCTTCGATCAACTGCACCCTGCGATCGAGGCTGGGCTGGTCATACAGGAGCGCAACTTATCCAGTCGGCAGAACTCTCCCAGGGCTAAGACCGAACGCCAAAGCTTACGCTTTTTGCATGATCGCGTTCAGCAGGCAGCCTACGAGATGCTCAGCGAAGAATTGAAAAAAGAGATTCACCTCCAAATTGGTTTACAGCTCCAGGCGAGCATTCCTGACGTGGCCCAATCCGAACGTGTGTTCGAAGTCGTTGATCATCTCAATGTGGGTAGTGACCTACTTATCGACCAATCCAAGCGTAGGGAACTGGCTATGCTCAACCTTGAGGCGGCTGGTCGAGCCGTCTCTGCCACAGCGTATGGGGCAGGTTGCGACTATGTCGTCGCAGGGTTGGCCCTGCTCCCCACTGACTGCTGGCAAACAGATTACGAACTCACGCGAGATCTCCATAGAGTGCAAGTGGACGCTGAATACCTTCGTGGTGATTTTGAGTTATCTCAAGGGTTGATCAAGACGATGCTTCAAAGATTGCACACACCCACCGAGCAAGCCGAGGTACAGGGTGTGCTCGTCATCCAGCAGACTATGGGCGGGCACTACCGGCAAGCCATTACGACTTGTTGTGAGGCGCTTGCGAAGCTGAACGTCAATATGCCAACAGGAGACTTAGAGGTTGCGCTCAGCGAGGAACTGGCTCGCTACTCAAATGCATTGGACGGGCGCGACCCACCATCGTTGCTCCAATCACGGGAGGTCACCTCGCACGAGGTGGCCATTGCCCTTCGGCTTCTGGCCAATATTCTCCCGCTGTGCTACATCGCCGATCCTCCTCTGCGTCTCGTCGCCACAGTGAAGAGCGTCAATCTTTCTCTTACTCATGGGCATACTCCGGATTCGGCAATGGGGTATGCCTTCTTTGGTTTATTGCAGAGTTCTGCCCTCCATAACTATCCTGAGGCCTACCGCTTCGGTCAATTGGCTATGGCACTGAGCGACAAATATTCCGACGCGTCTCAAATGTGCCGAACCACACACATGTTCTGCACATCCATCAATCATTGGAGCCGACATTTGCGAGATTTCGATGCCATCAATCGCCGTGGATTTCAAGCTGGTCTGCAATCAGGTGAGCTTCAATTCGCCGGCTACCATCGTTACAACCGAGCGTTGTGTTTGTTTCACCTCGGTACCAACTTAAAGGAGCTCGTGCCTGAGCTGGAGGACTTGATCCGATTCGGACGCAAAACCCACAATCAGCATGCCACAGATCCCGTCCTGGCTGTAATGCGTGCTACTTTAGATTTAGCTGGGGACACGCCAGAAGCCGGTTCCTTCCTGTTCGAAAAAATTAACGATTCGAAATTTCTAGAAGATCTGGTCTCTAGGGCTGCCATGCCGACTATAGCCCACTACAACATCATTAAAAGCCAAGTGTTGTACTTCTATGGTCAGATAAACGAGGCGAAAATCTGTTCCGAAAAAGCAGAGGCGGCTCTCTCGTTCATTTCTGGCCATGTCGCTACCGCTAACCATGAGTTCTACGCGGCACTGATCGAAGTCGCTGCTCTAGAGGCTACCCCTCAGGGGGGTACCCTTGATCTCATGGAACAGATTAAGCGGCGGCAGCGACAGCTGCAACAATGGGCTGATAGCTGTCCTGATAATTTCCTGCATAAATTTTTGCTCATCTCAGCAGAAGTTTCCCGACTTGAAGGCGAAGGCTGGCGGGCTGCCGAGCTTTACGATCGCGCGATTGAGGAGTCTGGTCGCAGTGGGTATCTTCAAGAAGAAGCCTTGGCCCGTGAGCGAGCTGGCCTGTTTTGGCTGTCCCAAAACCGACGAAAGATCGCTTCGGTGTATTTCAGCGAAGCACATCACGGATATCAACTATGGGGTTCTCCGAGGAAGGCTCGACTACTTCTGCAGGAGCAAGGTGGTCTTATTGCCGGGACTCCAATGTCTTCGCAATCCTCCGGTACGACTTCCATGCCATTTTTGACTCTCGTGAGCAGTACAGGGGCCGCGCTTGACTTTGCCGCCGTGATGAAGGCCTCACGCACGATCTCCAGAGAGGTCGACCTCGATGGGCTGGTCAAGAAACTGATTCGGATCGCAGTTGAGACTGCGGGCGCCCAGCGAGGATATCTTTTGCTGGTGAAGAAAGGCTCGTTACTCATCGAAGCCTCGAGTACCTTTGATAAAGGGGAGATTCGTTATCGTCCAGCCATTGAAATCGGGTCGTCTGAAGACGTGCCAGCGAGTATCGTGAACTATGTCACTCGCACGAAAGAGATTTTGACGATTGCCGATGCTGCGGAAGACCCTCGATTTTCAGGAGATTCTGTGGTCCGTCGCCTCCGACCTCGGTCGGTATTATGCGTACCGATCACAAGCCGCAGCGACGCTGTTGGGGCGTTGTATCTGGTTCATGATCTCGCCACTGAAGTGTTTACGGCTGACCGTGTTGAGATTCTGCAAAGCTTGACAGCCCAGGCCACGATCTCTCTCGAAAACGCTGGGTTGTATGAAGAACGCAAGCAATCTGAAAAAGAACTACGAGATGCATTGGAGGAGCTCCAGCGGCTAAAGCATCGGCTTGAGCAAGAAAATGTCTATTTGCACGAGGAGATCAATGCCGATCAGGGATTCGGGGATCTCGTGGGGCGGAGCGAAGTCTTGAGGTCAGTCGTTCGCCAGATTGAGCATGTTGCTCCAACCAACGCCAGTGTGCTTATCCTGGGTGAATCCGGTACTGGGAAAGAACTGGTTGCTCGCGAGATTCATAAACGAAGCGATCGTCAGACGAGACCGTTGATTCGTGTGAACTGCGCCTCGATCCCTAAAGAACTCTATGAGAGTGAGTTCTTTGGACATGTGAAAGGTGCATTTACGGGTGCCTTAAAAGACCGCCCCGGACGGTTTGAGCTTGCGGACGAAGGCACCCTCTTTCTCGACGAAGTGGGTGAGATACCTTTGGAACTCCAGAATAAATTGTTACGTGTTTTGCAAGAGCAGCAATACGAGCGTGTCGGAGACGATCGAACGCGACAGGTGGATGTGCGTATTATTGCTGCCACCAATCGCAATTTACGACAGGAAGTCGAAGCTGGGCGATTCCGAAAAGACCTCTATTACCGTCTCAATGTGTATCCCATTGAGATTCCCCCATTACGCAGTCGACAGGAGGATATTCCGTTGCTGGCTTCCCATCTTCTTGATCTCGCAGCGAGAAAATTCAATTGTGGGCAGCTCGGATTAACGCAGGCACATGCGGTCACATTGCAAGGATATGATTGGCCTGGCAATGTGCGAGAATTGCAGAATGTGATCGAGCGTTCCGTCATCACCTCTCGGGGCAATGCTCTTCATTTTGATCTACCTGACCTTGTGCCATTGCCAGAGTCATTAACACCATCGGCAACAATCCCTAAATCCACGCTCGTGATGGATGTGATTTCTGAGGCCGATAAGCCTCAACGTGAGCGCGAGAACATATTAGCTGCTCTGTGGAGGAGCAACTGGAAGGTCGGAGGCCCGGGAGGTGCTGCTGAACTCTTGGGAGTCAAGCCCACCACTCTACACTCACGAATCAAAAAAATTGGACTCAAAAAGCCAATCTGACTAGGCACATTCTAATCCTTGAAGGGAGTGATCCTAGGAATCCACTTCAGAGGCAGGATCTTAGGATCGGAATTTTTGGACCCCCAAGGAAAGGAAGCAGTGAGTCCACTTGTATTCTGATGGTTCAAGTGAGGAGAAGGCAGACGTCAATCAAGCCCTTGGCATATCTGGGAAATTTTTGATTCTTAATAACCTAGCTATCGGTTCGCTCCGTTTACGACCCACCAATTACATCAACGAGTTAGAATATTTTAATCATTCTGTCTAGGTCGCCCCTTTGATTTTCTGAACAGATGTGTTGTGTGTTTCTGGCCTGACTAACTCCTCTTTAACATCAACTACGATATATTTTTTTGTAGATCGAGAGTATACGATCGTCTTAGGGCTTTGATTCAGAGCAATAAGACATTAGCAAAATGGGATCAATCAAGAAATCTTTTCGTCATATGGGAAACCCACGTATAGAATAATGAACAATGCTTGAAGTGGCTTTGGGCATGAATTCGTGTGAATCGTGTCTAGGTTATGACGACGCAGCCAGACTGCTCTCAGGATTATCCGAAGAACCTTTTGGGAAAAATGAACCAATATTCGCGACGACCAGACCGATGGTGATGAATCCCAACGCGACAATTTTGCCGATCGAAGGCCGTTCACTATTGAGGAAATACGCGTAACTTACACCTAAGATCGGAGTCAAGAAAGCCCATTTTGCGATATTGGCTGGAGGTAAGTTTTCGATCGCGTGATACCACGCAAGTTGTGCGGCCACAATGATGATGAGTCCATACACTCCCATGATGACCCACAGTGGTCCATAGAAGGCATGTCCAAAATGTGCAGGTCCAAATAGAACGTTAGCGATGATAAAGAACACGAGAGCGGAGAAAAGATTGCGCATAAACATCAAAGCCGGTAGGCCGATCGCAGGTAGTAGTCGTTTACTCAGGAGAGTGGTGATGGCATAAATACCAGTGGACGCAAGAAGGAGTAGGTCTCCTGTTTCAAGAAAATTTTCGGTCTTTGTCAGTATTGTGAAAAGGCTGCCAAGAGCAATGAATCCTAGCCCAGCCCATTCCGATTTTCTAAGGAGCTGGCCTAACAAGACTGCGGTCCCGACGATATACAGCACTGGTCCCAATCTGGCGACTAACACCGCATTTGTGACGGTGGTCGTTTGTAACGCGTTGAATATCAGTGTGGAGAGTAAGACCGCGAGTGAGGCAAATCCAAGAACTTCAAAAAATACAGGGAGGCGTAATCGTTTCAAGCCCTGGCTAATGGTTTTGGGGCCAAAGTAGGCTAGCACCACGACTGACGCACATAAATTTCCGATGAATAACACATTACAGAAGGAAATCGCATCCTTTACTTCTTCTCCTAACGTCGCAGCAGTGGTAATGAGCAGTACGACGATTGGTGTGGCGAGAGCT
>JAJDBS010000022.1 GCA_029261235.1 Nitrospirales bacterium | reverse complement strand
CATTTGCTGGCCGAATCTGAAGTCTCGTTGTTTGCTCCTCTTCAAATGGCATCGAAGTATCGTCGGCGCTTTCCCAAATCCCTCGACGGAGCACCCTTTCTACTTCCAACCGACAACACTGTCCTGCGGCGGTCATTGGAGGAATGGTTTGAAGCTAATGACATTCGCCCACTGATAGTTGGAGAATTTGAGGACAGCGCCTTGCTGAAAGCCTTCGGGCAAGGGGGATGCGGTATCTTCGCTGCTCCGACGTTTATTGAAAAAGAGGTACGACGTCAATATAGAGTTCAACTCATTGGGCGTCTGCCATCTATTCAAGAACGGTTTTATGCTATTTCAGTTGAACGGAAACTCCGACATCCAGCTGTTGTCACTATTTCAGAAGCGGCGAAACAAACCACGGTTGAGTAATAGGAGGGTGATGAGCCCCTCAGCGACCAAAAAAAAATCTGAAATGATTTCGCTCTTAGATTTCTACATTCCCTCTCAGTCCAAGGTGTTGGAATCTCCACAAAATACAGCTCGGGCTTGCATATCTTTTAATATATTTGATTCTTGGGTCGAACGACATAAAGGCATCCAATGTCCCCAGAAATTTCAGTAACCTATCTAGGATGAAGGGTTTTCTCCTTCCCAAATTTGAACATTAAAGCACGAAGCTCTCTTCTACTCAGATACTCAGAAAAGCGTTATGGTCAGTTTCCTAATTTTATGGGATTTAATACCCACTTCTGTAAATGGCTGAGTTGGTTCTCTAACAGTCAAACTTATGAACTGCCCAACAAGGTATTCAAACGCGCTCAGCTGGTTGTAAACGGAGACTAAAGCGACTGTATAACCCCTTCATGGCAAATGGCGACAATACGGTAGTCAAAGCGATCACGATAATCATACCGGCATAAATCTCGTTGTTAAGGATACCGCTTTCCCGTCCTAATTCGGCAAAAATGAGTCCTACTTCCCCGCGCGGGACCATGGCGGCGCCAATGATCCAACGAGTTGGCCAAGGTTCTCGGATGAGCATGGGGCCCGCCAATTTCCCGATAATCGCAGCAATCATAAGTGTCATTGAAAAAACCCAAATGAATGGGGAACTCCAATCAATCTCACGCAGATTCAATGACAAGCCGACCATGACAAAGAAAATTGGGGTAAATAGATGAATGACCGGCTTCATTTCCCTTTCAATGTCCTCAGCGAAGGATGGGTCAGCATGCAATGCCGTGCCAAAAGGTAAAAAGAATCGCCTCGATAACGCCAGACCTGCCGCGAAACCACCGAGCAACTCCGGTGCTCCCATAAAATGGGCCAGCCAGGCGAACAATAGCACCAGGGAGACGATTGTCGTGGGAACCAGGCCGGGTATCTCTGTTGTCGTGTTGATGTGTTTGATGATAACGGACATCAGCTTGGCCGCCACCGGGGCCAAAATAAAGAAGGTCGCTACGAACATAATGACTTTACCTGCATTGCCCAGGGTCACACCGCCACCAATGGAAAATTCATACAGTAGGGCCAGTAAAACGACGCCCATCACATCATCTAAAATCGCGGCCCCCAATATTATCTGGCCTTCCGGGGCGTGGTGACGTTTGAGGTCCGTGAGCACACGGGCCGTGATTCCAATACTGGTCGCTGTGAGCGTCCCTCCGATAAATAGCGATGTCAGCAATGAGAGATCAAATACCCAATATCCTACGCTGAACCCAAGTAGGAACGGCAGCCCGAAACCTCCCAGCGCCACGACTAAAGACTTGCGCCCGGCCTGAGCTAATTGCCTGGGATCAGTTCCCAAGCCCACTTCGAACAGGAGAAGAATGATACCGATTTCCGCCATCAGCTTAATGGCTTCGCTTGGCTCGGCCCAACCCAGCAAACTGGGTCCTAATATCACTCCGGCCAGTAACTCACCTATGACAGTGGGTGCTTTGAGCCTGCCGGCCAGCTCCGCGAAGACTCGCGCGGTTAAAAGAATAATAAGCAGGGTAAGAAAAAAGTCATGGCTTTGCATTGAGGTTCCTTAATCTCCGATAACCAGAGATCATCGCGCTGCCTGATTTGATCAAAATAATATTCATCCCTTGGTAAATAGCTTGGGTGATGAATTCTAGCACCCTAGCCATGGCCAGCGTCGCCCAAGTGGCGTAGTGTCATAACGAAACTCCGGTAGTTATTCTCTCAACCTCGTCAAATCTTAGTTGCCTGACGGTGATCGCAACCGCACCCGCTTGAAGGTTTAAGAGTATCTAGGATGACCTAGATCGCTCGGCGCTGCATGCAGGACAATAAAGTACACACGATAGATCTCTCCCTCTGCAAATCACATGGCAATGAGATCAGTTGCCAGAAAAATTTTAGCGGCAAGAATCTTCAGCGATGGTCTCAGGTATACCTGGAAAGGGCAACCATTCAGTTCTGAAATCTAACGCTTATCCCTCGTTTTCCCGGTTCCATTTTTGCGGACGACCAATACCGAGCATTGAGCATTACGGGCGACTTTGTGGGAAACACTCCCCAAGATAAAACGTCGAAGGCCGGTTAATCCTTTGGACCCCATGACCACAAGATCTGCTCGAGTTCGTTTAGCCGCTTTGAGAATCTCCTCGGCTTCATGACCAAAAGCGAGATTTTCGATAACCTTGAGTTCACAAGAACTCAGGGTATTTCTGGTTGTTTCCAATAGCTTCGCGCCTTCTTGGCCTCGGGCTTTCAAGAGGTCTTGAGCTAATTTCTTAAATTCCGCAAGCTGGATCCGGTCTGTGGTTAAGAGTTGTGCGGTTTGATGAACTTTCTTCCTTACAATATGCAGAATAGTCAGCACCGTGGAGGTGGGGAAGCCAACATTTTGTATAAACCCTAGGCCCTTATGTGCATCAAGCGAGCCATCAGTGGCAAGCAGAATATTCATACCTTTCGCTGTTTTTTTAGGCCGAGGCTTTCCCCGCACAATCAACACCGAACAAGGTGCCTCATTCAACACCCACTCACTCACACTGCCAAGTACAAATCCAGAAATTTTTGAGAGACCCCGTGTTCCAAGAACAACAAGATCGATGTGATGCTTGGTAATGGCTCTCAGAATTTCGGCTCCCGGCGAACCATCCGTGATTATAGAGTGAACGGCCAAATTGGAATTCCGAAACGGCTCCTCCATATGAGTGAGAATACTTTGCATCTTCGTGGCTGCTTCTGCACGAATACGGCTGATTTGCTCTACTATGCGTAAGGAACGCCCTGATGTCCCCAATCGAAGCCATTCATCGAGTGGGTTGACGTGGAGAAGATAGAGTGTAGTTTTCGCTGGAAACTGGATTCGCTGTAAAAAATGCACTGCGGCTTTGGAATCCGCGGAATCATCCACGGCTAATAATACCTTCATAGATGGGCTCCTTTCTCTTTTTCGGAATGAAGTTTTCTCGCTGTGGGCATTTTTTCAGAGAGCAGCTACTGATGTCGCTTCCGTACCGTTTTGAGAGAAATTTTGTCTTTTCCACAAACTGGTTGAGTTTTTTCATTAGGCACTGATTGCCGCACTACCATAACTGAACAGGGTGCATGGCGGGCCACTTCGTGGGCTACACTTCCTAGAAGGAAGCGTCTCAGCCCTGTCAAACCTCTTGATCCTACCACGATAAGATCCGCTCGAATCCGTTTGGCAGCTTTCAGGATTTCATCGGCCGCATGACCCTTAGCAAGCAAAGTGTCTACCTTAAGCCCTCGTTGTTTCAGCTTTCGTTCGGTCTCCTTTAGAAGCTTGGTGCTAGCTTGCTCGCGACTGCGCCTGATCTCTTCAGACAATTGTGCGAAGTTGGTTCGATCGGTAACATTCAACCGGTCTGCCAAGTAATTCCTCCTTACAGCCACATGAATCACTGTGATACCGGACAATCGAGGGAACTTCATAGCTTGGAAAAATCCCGCGGCGGCCTCTGCATCTGAAGACCCATCTGTCGCAAACAAGACACACATCCCTTTGGCTTTACGGCTGGCCCAACGGGGCTGACCCCTCACCATCATTACCGAACAGGGCGCGTCACTCAGTACCCATTCACTGACGCTGCCAAGGAGAAACCGCTTTATGCCCGACAACCCTTTGGTGCCCACCACTACCAGGTCAATCGAATGTTGCTCAACCGCTGTGAGTATTTCAGCCCCAGGTAGGCCTTCAAGGACGTTGGCCTGAATTTTCAGCCTCTGACCGTGGAATGATTTCGCCCTGCCACTGATGAATCGTTGAGCTTTAGCTGCCGCCTTTGCTCGGAAGGGCGCAAGTTGTTCTAGAAATTGCTGAGTATCACCGTAGGCGTATAATTCCGGCCACTGCTTTAGCTCAAATACATGCAAGAGATAGAGGATCGAACCAGCAGGTAGGCGAAGGCCTTGCACCCATCGAGCCGCCGCTAATGCATTTCGCGATTGATCTAAGGCCAGTAAAATTTTCATTGAGATACCTTATCTCTATAGTTAACTCCCATCTCTGCTCTCACTCATCACGATAATTTCCTAGAGCCTTGTATCATGCTAAAATCTTCTAGCAGAAGATAGTATTAAATGGTTTGGGCGTGAGGCATCAAATAAGCCTTAGCCTCTCCAAACACTCGACCACATGTCGTCTGTAAATGAGAGAAATTAAAAGGCTTGGGAAGATAGCCTTTTGCTCCATACTCCCTGGCTTTTGGCGCAATCTTCCCAGGAGCACCTGCTGACATAACGATGATGGGGATATCTGAATGCCGCTGATGGAGTCGTTCGAGCATCGTCCACCCATCCATCACGGGCATCTGGACATCGACTAATATTCCGTCTATCTCCCTGAGAGAGAGCATGTCTAGCGCTTCTCGGCCCAGGCTGTGTAAAAACTCCCCTGCCCAAGCATTTCAACGCTGCAGTAGACGCGACAGCCCAGCTCCTCTTCTGTTTTTTGTTTTGCGTGGCGTATTTATTTTGCGGCACCACGAGGCGCCCTGAGGCGTCACT
>JAJDBS010000210.1 GCA_029261235.1 Nitrospirales bacterium | reverse complement strand
ATTGGACTGTGCCATGTGCAGAAAACAAGTCCGTTAATTCTGTTTGGGTTGCCGAATATGGCAATCCACCGACATACAATTTTGAACCCATGGGGCTCCTCCTTTTGAAAAAATGATATTGTCTGAGGCTCGAGAAGGATGGAACATTGGGAAGGAGTAGTCCGCGGACGCGAAGTTCAGGCGACTGAGGTTAACACTTCCGAGGATTCTCTCGGGCGAAACAACACCGGTTACGGGCTTTGAAAATTTGATAGCTTACCGCCAAGCCCCATACGATAAGTAGATTAACCCTAGCATAAGAAGGAAGGCATAGATAGCCCATGTCCAGTAAATGGAACAGAAAGCTTAGGTTGTTGATGACAGTTGTTCACAGGGCAGTCACTGTCTTTCCTCATACCATATAAGTAGAAACCGCAGGAATATAGGTTTTTTGCTTCGCTATTGGAATTGAAATAAAACCTATCGATTTGCTCATGCCTAAGGTAAGTATTTGATTTTATAGGGTAATATGATGAAATGACGAGTTCATGATCGGCATTTAGCTGACGAATTCATGTATTGCGTCAATAGTAGCTACCAAATCAAACATCTCGAAGCTTTTGATATGTCTTTTATTGAGCTCTGAGGTGTTGTGGTTCTGGGCTGGTGACGTGATCGTGATGTATTCATATTGATGACGACTTCGGGAATGAGTGTCCAGATATGACGAATCATCAGGGAACGAACTCTTCGTGGTTTTAGCGGTCCCTCTCGGGATTGGTTTCTTACGTTGGTGGCTGCTCTAATTCGACGCCGAAGTTTTTGCCGATCCGCTGAATGAAGTTGGCTGTTGCGACGACAAATGCAATCTCGACGACCTGGTTGAGTGGAAAGGTTTTCCGCAATTCAGCCTGAGCTTCGTCTGATGCAGCCACATTTTTTGTCGTCTCCAAGGCAAAGCGAATGACGGCCTTCTCGCCTTCCGAAAAATGAGCACTCGTTATTCCAGCCTCTCTCAGCAGCGAGATTTCTTCATCCGTCATCCCGGCTTGCTTCGCAAAGAAAGAATGGTGCCCCACGCAATAGGTGCATTGGTTGTACTGCGCGACAGAGAGATAGGCCATTTCCCGAATGCGAGGCGTAATTGATAAATGATGAAACAGGTTGTCTAAGACGGCGCCCATGGCTTGTGTGGCAGGGCCGGAATGCCCCAATACTTTTAATAAATTAGGGACAAAGCCAAATTCAGCTTCCAATTGTGCATACACGGGGGTGGCACCTGTTGCTTCCGAGCCTTTTTCAGCATAGGGAATCTTAGGCATACGTTCTCCTTTTATTGAATGTTGGCCAACTTGTGGGTATTGACGAGGTGAATCTGCCGACGATCTTGGTTGAGTATGCCCTGTCGTTGAAATTGACCGAGTAAGGCACTCACGGTTTCTCGAGAGGTCCCAATCAAATTGGCTAAGTTTTGGTGAGTCAAGCGGACCTTGAGGCGGATGATGCCTTGATCCTCTTCTCCCATCGATTCAGCCAACTGTAAAAGTAATTTGGCCAATCGAGCGGGCGCACTATGAAACGCCATGTCGCTAAACTTTGTTTCGATCCGCTGGAGACGTCCCCCTATCGTCTTAAGAATGCAGATTCCCACTCTTGGACAACGTTCAAGGAAGTGTTCAAAGTTTTCCCGCGAAATTTCACAAACCAAAACGGGTTCTAACGCTTGAACGAGTGTTTTTCGCGACATCCCGCTTAAGGCTTCTACTTCGCCAAAGATTTCCCCTGGTTCTAATAGACTAAGGATCGCTTCTTGTCCTTTCTCGTTTACCTGTGCAATTTTAATTCTACCTTGCTTAAGTAAATATACTGCATTAGAGGGTTGTCCGGGGAAATAAATCGGTTCGTGTTTGCGGTACGACGTCATGTGGGAAATCTCCCGCAACTCCTTCTTATCTTCCTCAGGCAGTTCGGCAAATACGTGTATCTTCTCGAGATACCAATGTTTGGAGTGCTGTAATTGTTCGATGGACTGTTTTCTAAGCGTTTCAGTCATGAGATGTCACCTTCGCGTTTCCTACATTAAGCCGGATGATAGTTTGTGTGTGATGAAAGTATCCTTCCAGAGCATTAATGTGCTTAGCAAACTGAGTTGGGGATTTTTTGCTTGAGCTTGGTTTGGATTGAAGGAATTTGAACAATGTCAGTATCAGGATGAAAGGCATACCAGGCAAACCAATAGGCAGTCAGGGACGGGAAGGGTTTACTTCGATGATCTAGAACTTTGGCACTTCTCGCGTGAGAATCCCAACAGACTATATAGTCTGTTCCGTTCAAAGAATCTGAAAAGGCTTCATTTATTTCCTCCAGAATAGAAAATGGGTACGCCTTTGATTTGCCATCTATCTCCACTCCTAAGACCCAATCCTTGACAGACAGCCGGACATCTTGTTTTGCGAGCGGAAACATCACTTGATCGCTAAGAGCGTAGTGCTGATAAGGATCACGGTGATAGTCACGAGAGAATCCGGTTTGTTGAGACAGAACGACGGTATCAGGGTGGTGCGTATACCAGGCCTTCCATGTTGTGTGTTCTAAGAAGATAGGTTCTAAGTGCTGACCTAACGATGGGCCAGTAACAGCCTCCATGGAAATTTGTGACCAGAGACTTTCTGATTGGTGGTCATACATAAGCACATCATTTTGGTACAGGAGTCCTGAAACCCCAAAGGTCAGCAATTGGTTGCCCACCTTTCGTCGAAATCCCATGCCGGTTCCACAGAGAGGGCAATAGGTAATGACGACAGGGGTCTCTTCAAGAGTATCATTCACAATTTCATGCCAGTTCAATATCGCAATAGGGTAGGCCTTGGCTTGATGTGTCCCTTGGATACCTAGAACCCGGTCCTCGGGGGACAAAAAATCCACCTCATCAGCAGGAAGAAACTGTGGGGACATTAATGCGGGAATGCCGTCCTTGGGAGGACCTCCCGACAAGATCTGGTCCAAGGGAATGGTATGAGGCTCTACTTGAACCCCATTAAAGGCCGCATAGGAGTGACTAGGCGAAGGGAAAAGAGAGAGCATTCCTACGAGGCACATTCCAGGAAGGAAGCGTGGAAACAGGGAACAAATAAACAAGGAAGGATTCAAAAGTCTAATCATGGTCTAAGTTCTTAGAGTGATAGATGGGTTTGTAGTGTAATTCACAAATTACAATCTGTTCCAGCTTCCCCATGCGTAAAGCCTATGAAGCCTAGGTAATGAGTCTATGAAGCACACAAAAAATTACAAACACCTTTTCCAGAGCTAAAATTCTTAGAAAGGACATCTCTCAACAAAGCCTTGGCAATCTACTCCATTTCATCATTGTCTAAGTGGGATGCTCCCGTAACTTGATTCAATCCAGAAGAAAAATATCCGGGCTTCAAAAAAATGAATTTGCTTTTCTACTGGCCGTGGAAAAAGTAGGGCTATCAAAGGTTTCTGACGCTTTATAGCTGGTAAAAGAGATAAGAATCTTCCTGCCCTCAACCCTCGGGTGAAATGAGCCGAAACGATTATGTGGAATCTTCTTAAGAAGCACTCACGGTTTCTCAGGATGAGAAGGCCAGGCCAGAAGGTGTTCGAAAGACCTTTTCGATGAAAGTCGGTTTGTTCAATGTCATTTATTGAAGTCAAAGATATTGAGATCCTTCAGATTGGTACGTTTGTCAAGCTGGAAGGATCTTGGTTTAGCCATCCGTTCTCCACCAATACGTTCACGATTAAATCGGCTGAAGATCTAGCCACAATCCAAGGTCTGTCTCACGTCATCATTTTATATGATCCAGATCGATCGCACTCTGCCGATTCTGGTGACGATCAGGCAAACGATCAGGAATTGCCAGCGTCTCCTGAAGAATCGAAGGACTCTGAAACTCTAGAAACGTCCTCAATCGAAGATAAGGGGGATCTTCAGGAAGAGGAATCGCTGATTTCTGAGGCGGCGTTGTCCGAACTCCTGGGGCGACGTGAAGACTATCATGAATTTTATGATCATCTTCTGAAGGTTGAGGGGGCATACAAGAAGAATTTGTCGCAAGGGCAGGAATTATTTCAACAACTCAGTGGCCGTCGACCGGCTGGCCTCAAAACGGGTGATGCCATGATTACAGGTATGATGCAGTCGTTGAATAATCCTAAAACTGCCATGTCCCTGATTGACCTGGTAGGGAGTAATGGTGTGACGTGGGGGCTTTCCGAGCATGCGATGAATGTTTGCACGCTCTCATTGCTGATCGGGCGACAATTTTCCCTCGAAGATGAAGTTCTGCTCGAGCTCGGCCGCGGCGCCATGTTTCATGATATTGGGTATCGGGCACTACCGATGAATGTGAAGTTTCAAGCAGGGGGCATGAAAGTTGAGGCGAATCCGGAGCTCCGACTGTTACATCCGGAGATGGGCAGCAAACTCATGGCCTCTTTTCTGAATGCCGGTCCATTGTTGGTGGACATTATCGCGCATCATCATGAGCGTTTAGATGGTTCTGGATTTCCCAAGGGATTGAGACGAGATAATCTGTCGTTGCTCACAAGAATTGTTATGGTCGCGGATCATTATGATGAACTCTGTAATGCACATAACCCTGAAATCAGTCTCAATCCTCATGCCGCCCTATCCCGTCTTTATCGTCATGTGGTGATGAAGGGAGAAGACTCGAAATTCTGTGAGCGTGTGGTCCAAGCGCTCGTCCAAGCAATCGGAGTCTATCCTCCTGGGAGTTTAGTGGAACTGACGGATGGGTTTACGGGGATCGTATCCTCGATTAATGTCCATCACCCGACCAAGCCGATTGTGTTGCTCTATGCCCCTTGGCTCTGTCGGAACGACGGGTTGCTGGTCAATTTGGCAAAAGAGAGCACACTGCATATCAAGCAAGCCATCCATGCGAAGGATGTTCCTGAAAAGGTATTGGCCTATCTCAGTCCCCGTCGGATGTCGATGTTCATCCATGCCGAACCCATTTCTATGGGTTTCAATAGTCGACCAGCTCGTCAAAAGAAGCGTGTCGGGAAGTTTTAGGGCGCATAAACATTTCGTGAAAAATTCAGGCTGTGCTTTTCCCTCTTCGCTCTCGACTCCGAGTCTAAGAGGCACCCGATGGCTTTTGGTTTCCGCAACCGTCGAATGATTGACTGACACGGCTTGGCGAGAACTAGGAAGTCAATTTTTTTGTTTTGGTGAAGTCTGACAGTCCTTGCAATAAAAATGGCAAGGCCGCAAACACAGCAGGTAAAGCAGTTCGCAATTCTTCTTGAGTCAGAATAAGGGTTCCGACGACGATGGTGAAACCAAGTCCCACAGGAAGTTTTAGAGAATCCCATAAACTCTTTCCATGGGTCGACTCTTGATGAGCTAGTTTGTCTCGATCTCCGGCTTGCCGCACGAATTCTCGAAAACTCGTATTGATGATTCGCAAATCAGGATCAAACCTAATCAGGCCTTTTCGAAACAGAGGATCCAGGCCGGGATGTCCAACATGAATAAATCGATCTCTGGCAAGATGATAGAGCGCCAACTGTTCCTCGAACGTTAAGGATTCCCATATTTCTTCGTAGTTGGCCTGCCCGGTTTGCAGTAGAGCACTCCGAACAGATTCAATTGATGGTTGAGCATCATTCGAATTTTCGTTAGGGAATATGTGGTTGAGTGGGTCTTCGAGCTTCTGGAGAACTACAATGCGGGAACATTCATCCTTCAAAAACTCTCCGGGGTCCATGTATTCAAATTGTTCCGACTTCTTTGAAGACTCCTCGGAGCACGTATGCCAAAAAGAAAAAGATCCGAAGGCTGATCGCCAACGGGTAAGAGCCATTCCGTATTCACATTCACTGCTGCTTAAGGGCATCGAAAATGGATGCACGTTAGACAGAATCGTGAATGAGAGTTTGGTTGTTGGTGAATCAGAGGGCATGTGGCTTTTTCTATGTATATAAAAAGGGGAACATATTCATCGTTGTAATCATCGGTTTGAAGCTAGTTCGTCACCTCAACCACTAGGCTTGGTGGTTTCTCGTTGCGCCATCGACGTCCCAATGTTCTTGATAGAGTCTTTCTAGCAGTCGAAGCTTTTCCATATTCTGTTGAGGATCTTTCCATTGGTGATCAAAATGATCAAGGATAAGGTGTATAGACCTTTTATCCTTATTCGTCTTAAGCATGTCTTTGATGGAAAAATAGCAGTCCTGCGGGGAAACAGTTTTTAAGTCGAAAGATAGGAGATTGGATTCCTTTGCTCGGTTAGTTTTCCCCTGTCCGGGGAATCCAATAACAACGCGGTTGTCTTTCATACTCTTATTCTCGTTTGAGAACAGAGTTGACATTGGGAGGCCTGTAGGAGGTGTATACGACAAAAATAGAACTCGATTAGCAATGAATTTTGGAATGGAATATAGGTAAAAAT
The DNA here is from genome assembly GCA_029261235.1 of Nitrospirales bacterium. GTDB lineage: Bacteria > Nitrospirota > Nitrospiria > Nitrospirales > UBA8639 > Nitrospira_E. Next base: position 7,080 of record JAJDBS010000210.1, on the reverse strand, counting down.
AGAAAATAACGAGAAAAGTCCCAGCAATTAGTCCATAGCTCAGGTATTGCTCGAGCGGCGTTTTGCGCAAGGCCAAGATTTTCTCAAATGTAGGAAAGTTTTCTTTGGCAAACCAAGCGATAAACGGAAGGTCTGTCGAGAACGACAGAATCCTTAGTTTTTCTTCATTATTGTGTTCTGTAAGGAGATACTGCAACGTGATCTGTCGACCGTCAGACTCCCATAGATTCCTCTCTGTTTCTGCGTTGGCAGGCCAAGTATCAGCAATAAAACCCAAGAGTGAGGCATGTTTAATAAGTGGACTAAATGGCTGACTTGCCAAGGCAAAGGCTTTTTGAAAGATCGTCCGATCTCTGCTTTCGTTAAGTTTCTTTTGCCATTCGTTTTTTGATACTGAGTTACACCCTTGTCTGATCTTGGAGTAAAGTTCTGGATAGATCCCACGAGGGAATCCGTCATCTGCAAATGTGTTGTTGGTTTCACTAATTAATAAACAACTATCTTTCAAATGTTGCAAGAATGGCTTGTCCTTCGGAGAATCTTGGAAGGTCTGAACAAGTTGAAGAAGTTGATATTGTGTGAATAATTTTATTTCTTGATTGAACACGGCAGAAAAACACGCAAAGGCTGGAGCGACGCCAAGAATCAAAAGAAAGGATGTCAGCATGAGGGAATAACTTTGAGGATATGACCATCGAGAGAACAACATCGCTGCTGGGCTGGTCCTATTATTATTTTCTAGCGATGATTGGCACTTTTGTTTTAAGCAACTGCTTACAGAGTAAACAACCCAAACGAATGGAATAATCCATGCCACTGTCACTTGCCAAAGGGGGCTATCCCACAACAAGATAATGATAACCATCAATACGATAAAGAGAGCAACATTCGCGACACACAATATTGAAAAAGTAATGTGTTTGTTCTTGTCGGGCCATAGCCATGGAGCCCGTCTGTGGCGTTTTTGCCAGTGAAGAAAAATCAACAGGGCGATGTAGATTGAGAATGCCCAAAGGCTATAAAGAAAGCCAGCAATAAGTAGTCCGACAAGATTCACGGACCTCAACATTTCCATGTCTCGAAAAATCACCAGCGACCACGGAATTGGATCAAGAGGCAGGAGGAAAAATCTGTGAGGTTTTCCCCAATACGATCCTTCCGCATGTCCAGCAGTTTTGGCTGACAACAAATCCAGTAACATGGCATTGTGATCCGTTTCGACCAAGAATGGCTCCCTTAGGTTGCGCCATTCTTCAGAATGAAACAGAACCTGTTTGTCAGCATTATCGATGACTGCGAATCCAATACCCGGTGGAAGAACAATATGGTCCATGAGCGATTTAAATTTAAACTCAATCGCCGCGACCCAATTTTTCCCTTTCGGATCTTCCAGCCGACTTTTCATAGATGCCACAACAGTGTTGAGGCCGGTCGTCCACGATATTATGGGTTGGAGAAAGAACGGAGAGAGGCTGGGTTCATTGGGAAATTGCCAAAGACGGTTGGAGCTATCGATGACGCTTCGGACATACTCGCGTTCATGTAACAGAAAATTTTGGGTCATACCATGAACTGGGTTCTGTTGAAATTTATCGCGAGCCCAATTAATTCGCAGGGAACCATCATGGTCCATCCAAAATGCGTAGAGAAAATCTGCGTAAGGTTTTGACAACTCTCCAATTCGGTCTGAATCGGACACACTCGCTTCAGCTATTCGTTCCTCCAGTAGAACTGATCGTTGACGAACTGGAACCTCCTCGTTTGAGGAAAAGCAGGTATCTGAAGGATTATCAGGTGAGGTCGTATTCAGTATTGTTGCGCAATCTCTCTGCAAATATATACTGCTGTCGAAAGCCTTTAAAGTTGATAACACTGACTTCGTTTCTCTTAACATCTCATTTTTGATACTTTGAGCTGCTTCAGTCATCCGGTCTTCTAGATCACTCTTTCCCTGAAGATAGATGGAGATGTCCAAGATGAGAAATGTGACGAGGCCAGCCCCGAGAAGCGCCGATAGCATAAGCCCTAGAATATGAACGGACCGAAGCGGGTCTTTTGGGCCCATGGTTTTTAAATGAAATAGAGGAACGGCTAGGACTAAGCCAAGCAGAAGAAACATCATTCCTAATAGAAGAGTTGATGAAATCGCAAGAGAGTCGTTAACAAATTTTTCTTGTTGCACCAGTCCCACGAGTATCCACTGCTGCTTTTCATTGCTTGGGAATAAAATAGGCTGAGTGAAGACCTGAAACGTCTGTCCAGGAATCGAAATCTTAAAATGTTTGTCTTGAAGAGAAGAGGAATTTTCGCTTGTGGTTTGTTCCTTGGAAGAGAATAATGTACCCCCTAAAGTCTCCGACACACGATATTCTTTGAGCTCCTGAAAATTCCGCCAAGTCATCCCATTGGCACCTGAATGGTAAATCAGGCTCTGAGATTCCTTTTCCTTGGGCTTCTTTTTTTCAAATAACAATATTTCATCATAGATTTGGTGACGCCAGAGGCGATCCAAGAAATTCTGTAAGTTAATCGTGCCTGCCGCTTCTAAGGCCAAGGGATGTTTGTTTTTTGTTAATGGCGTCTCCGATTGGGAATCTTTTTCCCCCAGAGAATCTAATTTGATATGGGAATCCTTATATATCAGTTGTATCCTTGGTGGAGATTGCCTTCTTAGTACCTTCAGGTCACTTCCACCGCCGTGATTTTCCACCTGTCTGACACTTACCGCTTCTAAACCTTCTGCTTCGCATAACCTTTTGAAGTCGCGGATAAGATCAGATTTAATCTCTTTTACTGATGTATCATTTCTTACTTCAGCAATTTCCCCCAAGCATTCCACCGAAAAATCAGGAGGTTGTGTAGTTAATTCTTCAGTTTCGGACTTGTTGCGTAACCACCGGGTACGATCTCCTTCTGGCCCCATGGTGTTTTTGGCATGAACTTCGTTGTCGCTTAAATGGGCGATTGTCCCTCGTAAGGTTGTTTGTAGAACCGTTTCATAACTTTCAATCTTCTTACTAATATCATTACTCCACAGATTCAACAGGCGAATATTTCGCTGGATCAGATTTTGTTCCTTTTCTTTGACCTGCGTCCAGGCCATTGTCGCTAATAATCCTAGAACGATCACGACAAGCACCGTCGTTCGTTTCGGAGATGCTGAACGAAGAACTTGTTGGTAGAAAGATGATGCAGCAGTCAAAACCGAAGACATATTCTGTCCTCATTCTAAGGAGTGGTTAGCTATATTCGTATTGCCAGGAATAATTAGAAACACTAGGTCATCAATTTTGCACGCAATAGTCATACCTGATTCGACCAGAGTGCAGTTGTGTGTTGAGTAAGCGGTGACGATGTCCCTATTGACCATTAGTCATGCTTGTCTATTGAGTTCTTATGCTGTGTTTGACCGATTCTACACGAACGAATAACGCGTTGCATTCTTTATCCAAAAAGATACATGAATGTATCTATGTAGATACCATTGCGGTTTCTCTTTTCTTTGGTTTCTGTTGATGTGTATGGAAATGGTACAAGAACTTCCCGGGGAATGTTTTTTGCGTCTGTTGTGCAATGTTCGAGGTAAGACCTCTTTGTGGAAATCCAATAGGGAGACAAGCCAATGTCTAAAAACATTGTGTTACTTTCAGATGGAACTGGAAATAGTGCGGCGAAAGCGCATCGAACGAATGTGTGGCGACTGTATCGTACATTAGACCTCACGCAAGGGGATCAAATTGCTCTGTATGATGACGGCGTCGGCAGCCAGGAATTTCTTCCATTTCGTATTTTAGGAGGAGTGTTTGGGTGGGGTCTGAAACGTAATGTTTTAGATTTGTATTCATTTCTGTGCCAAAATTATGAAGAAGGCGATCGTATTTATGTGTTTGGATTTAGTCGTGGAGCGTTCACGGCTCGAGTCTTGGCTGGTTTGATTTGCCATCAGGGTCTGCGGCGGGGTCTTTCCCCAAAAGAGTTAGATGAAGCCGTAACGAAGGCTTATGCCGCCTACCGGAAAGACCGATTTCCGTGGGGTCCAAAATATTTTGTGAACAAACTGTTAGGAGAGCCAAAGAAACTCTTACAAAAAGCAGAACATGCACCTGAAATTGCGGCCATTGGGCTTTGGGATACGGTCGATGCGTATGGGATGCCGATTGATGAATTAACCCTGGCGTGGGATTACTTCATTCACACATTGCGGTTTGCCGATTTAAATCTCCCTCCGAATGTGAAGAATGCCTATCACGCCCTCGCTATTGATGATGAACGCCAAACCTTCCATCCCACCCTGTGGAATGAACAAGGCGAACCTCCTGGAAAAATTGAGCAAGTCTGGTTTGCTGGAGCTCATTCTAATGTGGGCGGTGGATATCCCAAAGATGAATTGGCCCTGTTAGCATTGGATTGGATGATCGGCAATGTTGAGCAATCTCAAGCTGGTACATCCCAGCATTATCGAGAAGGGCTGAGATTTATCAAAGAAGAGCGGCAACAGATTAAGGATCACGGCTATGTGCATGGGCATCTCTATGATGCGCGTGCAGGTCTAGGCGCGTATTATCGGTTTAAACCTCGCAACATTGATAAGTTGTCTCACGACAAGGATAAAGGTGTTGAGGTCGCAATTCCCAAGATCCATGGGTCGGTGCTCAAGCGGATTCAAGAAGGCATTGTGCCGTATTCACCGGTGGGACTTCCTGAACAATACGAAGTGGCTCCCAGTCAGCAAGTCTATGAGACTCCCAAGCAAGCCAAAAATCGCGCCAATGAAATGGAAAAGGCCTGGGATGTCATTGGCTGGCGGCGTATCTTGTATTTTGCTTTTGTATTTACGTCGCTACTCTTAGTTGGGTCAAAGTTCTTTCTGCCATGGGAGTCTGAGGGCCCCTGCACAGGTGTCTTCTGCGTACTCGATCCAATCCTGAATATTCTCACGACCTTTATACCTGTCTTTGCGGCAGGTTGGATTGAAGCTCTTCGTCAGAACCCCGAATGGTTCATGGGATTCCTCCTTGTATTCCTGGTTCTCTCGAGAATAAAGCATGGCTGGTTTCAAAAAACCAGAGCTCTGGGCGTGGAAGCTTGGAAGGAAGTGAAGGAGCGGAAAGTAGAAGAGCCAGAGTTACAGGTGGACGTGCCTTCTACGCTGACCTATAAGGTGCGTACGAATCCAACCTTGACGTTTCTCTACCAAGGATTTTCCAGAAAAGCTCTTCCCATAGCGGCTATGGTGGTCATGGTCATTGTTCCGGTTCTCCTGATGAGCAGATTCGCTTTTGAACTGCGAACTACCGCTGGAGGAATTTGCGAAAGTGAAAGCACAACGACAGTTTTAAAACCGGGGGAATCTCATACAGTAGATTTTTATACGAACGCCCCGTGTTTGCCTACGGGAATTGAATTACAAAAAGGTGGTCAGTATCAAGTGACGGTCAAAGTCGATGACAAGGACAAGTGGATGGATGGGGAATCTATCAAAGCTGATCCAAACGGATTTGTGAATATGTGGGACTCTGTCCAACTTGCCTGGGCCGTCCCCGCAAGAAGATCATGGTCCGCTCCCTGGTTTAGCTTAATGGGTCGAGTCGGGGTAAAGGGCAAAGATCGATTCAACATTGGAGATGGTCATCTGTTTACTGGAAAAACAAAAGGGCCTCTGTTCTTGTTCGTGAACGACGCAGTATGTGGATTTTGTCCAGGGAAAAAATCAGCATGGCCGTACTTTTGGAATCTAGGTAAAAATCAAGGAAAAGCCAAGGTCACCATTTTTCGTCTGGAGCCAGGCGATTCACCAAAAGCAATATTTGCCGAGTCTCAGGATGGGCGATTGTAAGATCAAAGGTGTTTATTCAATTTCCATTGATGGTCAATAATTTAATGTCGTTTTACCTCACATAGCAATTGGATAGCGTTTTGTCGTTTCATAAAAATGAGCGAGTTTACAGCCAGGTTTTGGCTTCTGGGTAACACTTCAATAAAACATCTCTGGACATGCGCGTGAGAAATTTGACTAGTTGGTCCTTTAGCGCATGTTGGTCAGGTGACCCAGTAGAAACCTGTATGCTATTCCAGATTACATTCAGTCTCTCTTTGTGTTCTTCTAATACACGTTCAGTTTCTTGTTGCCAAAAGAGGGGGAATTCGCGAGGGTCGGTGTAATCCCCTCGTCCTCGGCCACAATGGGTCACCGCTAAATAGCGTAGGAGCGCATCGCGTGTTTGGCGATCTAGGAAATCAGGCACCCATGAGATGCGATTGGGGTTCTCCTCATCCTGACTTTTTGCATAGGCTGTTCCTCCCAATGCGCCTAAAATCGCTCCTCCAATAGTAAAGAAGCCATGCGACAATCCGCCGGTCGCGACATCAGATGCGAATCCGGCTGCCGCGCCGCTCACCAGTCCGCCCCAAAAACTTTCTTCTTCCCATGGCTTCCGTTCACCAGGCACGGTGACATCTTCCAGTCGCGATTGAACGGTGTGGGCTGTTTCGCCAGATAATTCGTGAAGCTCAATTAATTGCATGCTCATCGCCGAGATGCGATGTGCCATTCGTTGATCCATGGCTTGTATGGTACGTTTTACAAGGGTTTTGGCGGACTGCCCAACAGCTTCCGAGGATAGGGTTTGGCTGTCCGTGGCCGTCTCGACTAACATGTGCGCGATGGCGTTCATGCTTGATTGGAGAATGCTGAGCTGTTGTTCGTGCCATGCATGAGACAAGCTTGTCATGGTCGGTTGTTTTTCTTTTGGCAGAATCTCGGCGATGTGATTCCATAAGAGACCTTCTTGCACCCAGCATCGGGTGAAGGCATCGAGGCTCATGACTTCTTTGATTACCGTTTGCGATGACCATTGCTGTTTCCAGCGCATTTCACTGTGACGTTGTTGCTCTGGATCTGCCAGACCGGTTTGATTGAGAAGCACGATGACTGGTTTGTTGAGCCAAGTGAGGAGATCCAGTTCAGGTTGGAGATAGCCAGCCATGGCTGGGTCTTCGGTTGCATTCACGAGATAGAGCACGACATCGGCTTCGTCTTGGACATTACGAATGGCTTGTTGCCCACACCAAAATGGTTTG
>JAJDBS010000209.1 GCA_029261235.1 Nitrospirales bacterium | reverse complement strand
AACATTTAAGAATGTGGTTTCCGCTATTGTCGAAGCTCGAGAACGTGGGAAGCCAGTGATTCTGGGCATGGGCGCGCATCCGACAAAAGTCGGACTCAACCCCATTCTGGTCGATTTGATGCGTAAGGAGGTCATCACGGCAGTAGCCGTGAATGGCGCGGTCGTGATTCATGACTTTGAATTAGCCTACCAAGGACAGACCTCAGAAGAAGTTGAAGCGGAAATTGATTCCGGGCGATTTGGTATGGCGGAAGACACAGGCCGTATTTTGAATGAAGCGATTACCCTAGGCTGGGATAAGGGTTTGGGCCTGGGTGAAGCCGTTGGTCGCTATATGACCTCACGGCCTAAACAATTTCCGCATCGGCGTTCAAGCCTCCTCGCGACGGGTGTCCAGTTGGGCATTCCGGTGACCGTCCACGTGGCGATTGGAACGGACATCATTCATATGCATCCCAGCGCGAATGGCGAGGCGCTTGGTGGATCTTCATTGTTAGATTTTCGCAAGCTCACGGCGGTGGTCTCACAGATGGAGGGTGGGGTCTATATTAATCTGGGTTCGGCGGTGTTCCTCCCGGAAGTTTTTTTGAAAACGGTCACGTTAAGCCGGAATCTGGGCCGGGCGCTCAAGCGCATCACCACCGTCAACATGGACTTTCTTCCGCACTATCGCCCTATCACTAACGTGGTAAAACGCCCGACTCAGAAAGGTGGAAAAGGCTATAATCTGATCGGCCATCATGAGTTGATGGTTCCTTTGTTAGCCGCAGCCGTCCTTGAGGGTCTTCGACGATGAATGGGTCGGTTGAAACAATCCACCAGCGGCGTTCCCTGAATGAGTAAAGGGAAAAGTGAGCAGCAAGAGTGAAGAACAGCCAATCAGTTCATCCTTTGGCCTCTCTCTTTACGCCTTAGGACTAACTCTTCACGAACTCTGCCTGACTTTTTTGAATCGACCCGAAGCTTCCATGTTCAAGGTGCCATGGGATCATTTCCTCATGGGAAATGTGATTATTCGACATTCTGTGAAATTGAATCTGAGAGCCTGGAAGGTTCTATGGCCAATTCATCTGTGCCATGACTGATTTTCTGCATGATTATCTGAGTGAACCTTTGGAACTAATCCGGTGCGGATTTGACCAGTAGGAATGTTATGAAAAAGAAAATTCTCATTGTCGATGATCAACCCGATATTGTGCTCATGCTCACTGATCGTTTGACGTCGTTGGGCTATGAAACCGTCTCAGCAGAAAATGGTAAAGACGCATTGGAGAAGCTCGAACAACAGCTCCCTCATCTCATATTGCTTGATTTAGAAATGCCAGAAATGACTGGTATGGAATTACTTCAAGCGTTGGGAAAATTCAATGCCAAGAAGAATGGCGGGAGTGAGCCGCAAGGATCTATCGGGGCGGATAGTTTGCCCTTGCCAGTCGTCGTGATGACTGCGCATGGCACGATTTCCAAAGCAGTAGACGCTATGAGAGCTGGTGCCTACGACTTCCTTACGAAGCCTATTGAGCTTGAGCATCTGTCTCTGGTGCTGAAAAAAGCTCTCGCACGAGAAGCGCTGGGACGCCAAGTTGCATCATTACGAACGGAAGTTGAGAGTCGTTATAGCCAAATCGTCGGGGAGAGTCCGCAAGTCAGTACGATGGTTCAGCTGGCCAAACGGGCAGCGGACAGCGACGCGACAGTATTGCTCTTAGGAGAAAGTGGGACTGGGAAGGAGCTTTTTGCTCGGTCCATTCATCGTTGGAGCAACCGTCGGGATATGCCTTTTAGTGTCATTAATTGTGTTGCCCTCACGGAGACACTTTTAGAAAACGAATTGTTTGGGCATGAAAAAGGTGCGTTTACTGGAGCAGATAGCCTACAGAAAGGCAAAATCGAAGCGGCGGATGGTGGGACGGTCTTTCTCGATGAAATTGGGGATATGCCAGTAGGCTTGCAAGCCAAATTACTTCGCGTCCTCCAAGATCATGAATTTCCGCGAGTGGGTGGTACTCGCTTAGTGCGAGTGAACATTCGTGTCGTGGCCGCCACCAATAAGGACTTAAAACAGGCAGTTAAAGCGGGTGTGTTTCGTGAAGACCTCTATTTCCGATTAAACGTGGTGAATTTATCGTTGCCGCCCTTACGAGATCGTCCTGAAGATATTATGCCCCTGGCCAAATATTTCCTTGACCGTCATGTGCGTGAAATGAAACGACACAAACGGAAATTTTCTCACATAGCGATTGAGACCATGCGCTGTTATCTGTGGCCAGGGAATATCCGTGAACTCGATAATGCGATTGCCCGGGCGGTTGTGCTCGGCGTGGAAGAAGAAATCTCTGCTGAACTTCTCGGATTGGGAGGCAGCAAGGATGAGTTAGAGGAACTCGATAACCTGCCATATCATGAAGCGCTCGATCGTTTCAGTACACATATTTTGGACCAAGCGATGCGACGTAGCAATTGGAGCCAAACGAAAGCGGCGGAATTGCTAGATTTGCAACGATCGTATCTTTCCCGCCTCATCAAACAAAAAAACATACAGCAAACCGACGAGGGGAAGTAATCGAAGCGCCATGAGCCGAGGTTTGCCTACATACTTCAAGCAACAGGCTTGCACAAAGGGAATGTTGAAAAAAGACACCAGCCTACGCAAAAGCTTCGGCCCGCATGCCAGCGGCGCTCCCTGAATGAGTAAGGAGTGAGAAGTAAAAAGTGAGGAGCAAGATTGAAGAACAGCCTGTCAGTGCATCCTGCCGCATTCTTCTTTGCTTTCTCGCCTCCAGATCTCTAGCGGACCATTTCCGTCTAGCTGCTGGTAACACAATTTCCAGGAGCATTTACGAGCTATCTTTGAGGAATATTCAACAGCCTCACAAAGTACGCCTGCTGCTCGCTCTTACTTTCTTCGCGCTTAATACGCTCTCTGCTGATTTTTTTGAACTCTGACGATTTCCTTCCAACAGTTGATTAGCTAGGGGTGGGTTGGGAAGGCATCGCTTTGGTCACAGCGCACGTAAATTCTTGTCCGTGAAAATTCAACAGATTCACTGAAATTTCAACAGGGATTGTCCGAGAATCTTTGGTGAGGTGCGTTGTGTAATAGGAGAGGGTTTTACCTTGGCGCAATTCGTTGAGATGTTCTTCGTAGCGTTGATTGTCATGGTTGGGGGCAATATCTGGAATTCGTAGGGCCTCCAGTTCTTCTTTGCTGTATCCCAAAATGTTATAGGCTGCTTGGTTGGCAAATCGAAATCGTTTGTCGGCATCTGCTACGAGAATAGCTTCGGGCACCTGGTCGAAGGCGAATTGCATGAGTTGAACATTTTCAGCCAGTCGCTGGTATTCATCCAATGAAAGTTGGTAATGAGGACCTTCGACCTTTGGTGTTGAGCCGGGGCTTGGTTGGAGAATTGAAGGAAAATGTAGCGAATGCTCATCGATAGCAGATTGGGTCATTCCTTGACCCTCAGACTTCTTGGCTCCAAGAACGGCTCGGCGAAGAACCTGACGAATCTCCTCTCGTTGATAGGGTTTGGTGAGATAGGCGAATGCCTTATTCAGAATATCTGGAGGCGTGGATTTGTCGAGTGACGTAAATGCGGTCAAGAGAATAATGGGGAGTTCTGTTCTTTGGCTGGCTAATTCTCCTAGGACTTCAATACCGTCGCGATCGGGAAGGCCAACATCTAATAAAACGGCATCGTAGTGAGATCCTAATCCCTTTTCTAAGGCGGCATTTCCTGTATCGGCGATTTCGACGTGATAGTTTTCCTGTTGCAGATAATCTCCAAGGGCCAAGCTGATGTCTGGGTCATCATCAACGAGGAGAATACGCGGTATATGAGTCATGGGGGGCATCTTAGGTTATCTGCAGATATTTAGTGCATGATCAAGAGGGCAAGGCTCGAACGTATTGTCTAGACGCAATACTTCAACTGGCCTGCGCTTTCACAAGATGCAAGTTTGAGACTTATCTAAACCCTTGTTTTTCAAGGATCTAAGAGTGGGCCGCTTCACGAAAATGTATCCTTTTCTCTGAAATCGTATCGAAAAAGATACGGGGTCTGTTGAAAAAATCCACCACCAGCATTCTCGCCCTTTTGCCGTGCCCACGTACTGGAACTACGTTCCACGCGCCAAGCCTACGCCGCCGAAGTGAGCTACGAAGGCCGGGAACGGCTGTGGCCTTGCAGGGCTACTTTTTTTAACCATCCCCTTAATGACTCCGCCGAACGCGTTGGGGCCATAGGCCGCTTCGACAGGGCCCTTCACAACTTTGATTAGAGCCACGTTATCGATGGGGAGGTTGTTGAGATCCACATCGCCGAAGTAGGTGTCGTATACGGGCCTTCCATCAATAAACACCACATATTGCCGAGAACCCAACCCACGAAGACTGGCTAATTTTGGATTCTTTGTCCCGCCCTCAGAAAAGATAAGTACAGGCACAAATCGTAGAGCCTCACCGACATTTCGGGCGTTGAGGTTCAAAATATCCTTCGCGGTGACGACAAAGATTTTCGATGTATTGGAAAGAGCATTTGAAGGGGGAGACACCAATTCACCTAAATCAAATTTGTCTACGGTTTCTTCGTCCAGCAATTCCAATAAAGAACTGACTTCCTGGTTTGCTGATGGAGAATCAGACGCGTGAGCGGTCAATAGCATAGATGAGCTAAGAGCAAGGCTGATGATCAGGTACCAAGAACGTTGTAAGAGCCAGCGTAGTCTGTTGAGCTGGTGGAGTGGTGTCCGATACTCATTGATCGCACCTAGTGTGTAGAGCTCATTCATGAAAGAGAATGGAGAAGAAATGCAAGATGAAACGTTTGGTCGTAACATACACACATGGATCCTTTTTCCCATCAGGCCGGATGGTACGGTTGTCCCTTTGTGATGAATTGGCTTCACGTGCATGAGGCAATCATGTTTCCGTTGGTTGCGTCGGTATATTGAAACAGAACTGACTGCCTTCACCTGGTGTACTGGAGACCCAAATGCTTCCGTTATGTAACTCCACCAAGCTTTTCGTGATAGCCAGTCCCAGGCCTGCCCCACGATTCTTCACGTCGGATGTTTGCCCTCGATAAAATCGTTCAAAAATCGTCTGCTGTTCTTCTATGGGAATGCCACAACCGGTATCTTGTATAGAGGTACTCAGGGATCCATCTTCTTGTTGTTCGACACTCACGCGTATGGTGCCAGTCGGTTCGGTAAATTTGATCGCGTTAGTGATCAAATTAGTCAAAATTTGAATCAGCTTGTCTCGATCAGCTTGAATCAGAGGTATCGGATCAATGATTTCAGCATGGAGGGTCAGCTGACGCTCTTTGGCCAAGGGCTGCAGCAGTTCAACGACTTCTCGCCCTAAGCTCCCCACATTGACAGCACTGCATTGAAGCTCCATCTTGCCAGCTTCAATACGGGACAGATCTAACAAATCATTAATCATGCGGGTGAGCCGTTCAATGTTATGTTTCACGCGGCTCAAGTAAAAAGATTGGCGTTCGTTGAGTGACCCTGTGAGTCCATCCATCATATTTTCCACTAAACCTTTGATGGAGGTCATGGGTGTACGAAGCTCATGAGAAACAATGGAGACAAAGGCTGACTTTAAGCGATCCAGTTCTTTTAATCGTTCATTGGCCGACTGCAAATCTGCCGTCCTCTCTTTGATTCGTTCTTCCAGGCTTTGGGCCAGTTTTTCCAAGTCTTGATAGGCTCGGGCATTATCGATGGCCACGGCAACATGACTGGCGATCGTCAGTAATAGGTTCAAATCCTCTTGTGTACATGGTGTGCCACCTTTGTCTGCACCCAAATAACCGAGCACGTGTTGGTGGCTGATGAGAGGGGCGCCAATGCAGGAGGTCACGCCTAATATATCGGCGACGGATCGAATGACGGGATTCAATTGGTCTCCGATTGTTCGCAAGTCGGTGATCAACACTGGTTGGCCATGGACCAACAGCGTTTCATCTACTGTTCCCGGAAGAATAGGAAAGCTTTGGTTTTGAAGCATAGGAACATATTCCTCAGGTATGCCTGATACCTGGACGATCACGGCTTGTTGTTCATCCTCATTTTTTAGGATGAGTACCATGCGATGAAATCCCAAATTTTCGTGGAGGACGTCGAGCATTGTTGAAAAGAGTTTATTCATTTCCAGAGTCGACGTAATGATGGCTCCAGTTTGGTGGAGAGTACTCAG
>JAJDBS010000208.1 GCA_029261235.1 Nitrospirales bacterium | reverse complement strand
TACTTTTATTCTGCTCCTAACATGGGGGATCCCTTCTCAAAGTTATTCATCGGGAGAAGGGATCTCTCAAGCTGAGGCGACTCAGCTTATTCGACAGGCAGCCGACGCCACCGAACAAGCATGGGAGGAATTTCATGATGCCGCCATCCAGGGAACATTGGCATCCCCTCTCGTCCAGGTCACTATTGAGAGTCAACTACATGAGGTGCGGCGTCTGCTCATGGAGGCTCGAAAAGCTGAACGAGCCCAAGACTACCACTCAGTGAGAAAATCGACGCAACACGTTCAAGAAATTAACCAGAACATTATTCAGGCAAGTCGAGAGAGGAAACCATGAAAACATTGGTCACTATTCTTGTTCTTCTAGGTGCATCGGGATTCTCTCCGAATGTGTTCGGAAAATCTCTTCTCTCCATGGAGAAAGTTCAAGTGGAGATGATCGAAATCCCTTCTGGAAATTTCATCCGCGGCAGTGCTCCAGGAGAGGGGCGATTGGACGAGCAACCTAAACGCAAGATTTACGTCAATAGTTTCGCTATTGATAAATTTGAAGTCAGTAATAGCCAGTACATGGCGTTTATAGAGGAAACGCTTCATAAGCCTCCACTCAATGTCTATGGGAAGAATGAACTGGCAACAGAAGGCGGCATCAACGATCTCCCTGTTGTTCAGGTCACCTGGCACGATGCAGTGGACTTTTGCTTTTGGGCAGGCAAGCGCCTGCCCACTGAAGCTGAATGGGAAAAGGCAGCTCGAGGAAACGATAATCGTCTGTATCCATGGGGCAGTGAGCCACCCACGTCAAAGACAGCTCAATTTGATGGCGAGTGGGACGGGAAACATACTCTCAAAAAAGTGAATAGTCTTCCAGAAGGACAATCCGCCTCTGGGGTTTTTCAGCTTTCAGGAAACGTCCGGGAATGGACACAGGACTGGTACGACGGGGAGTACTACGCCAATTCACCAGAAAAAAATCCCAAAGGACCAGGAACGGGAATCCTGAAAGTGATTCGTGGAGGTTCTTGGCGAAGCTTTGATTCTGACCTTCGTGTGACATCACGCGGCAAGGGCGGATTTGCTCTCAAGACTCATGGCATTGGCTTCAGATGCGCACGCGATATCGACTCTCAAACTAGTAAGACTAAATAATCGGGACATTGATAGAAGGAATAGACATGTACACCAATGTGAAATCCCTACGACCCATCTGCATTTTTGCATTGATCTTTTTTGTCCTTCTTGGACTCCACACTTCTGCCACCGGAGCTGAGAAGGCAACAGGTAAGGGACTCCCCTATCAAACTGTGGCCGATTATATTCATGACATCATTGAAGCCGATCGCACCCTGTACACCACCCACGTCGTCGACCGCATGCAAGAAACTGGAACAGCTATCGCATCAGAACGCTGGCGGGAAAGAAATGCACTTCCACTCCCTGCTCAAATGCTTCTCCTGTCAGGTGAAAGAGTGAAAAGCAAGGACAGAGGTTTACACTATCGACTAGCAAGCTTGTGGCCCATTTATAAAAAAAATGGGCCAGCTAATGATTTTGAAAGAAAGGGCCTCAAAGCAGTACAGGAGAACCCCGATAAATCTTACGTCGGGCTCATCACTCAAGGAAAGGAGAGCCGATTCGTGGCCATCTATGCAGATCTCGCTGTTTCTACATCCTGCGTGAACTGCCATAACAGACATATTCTCAGTCCCAAACGAGACCACAAATTTGGAAAAGTGATGGGAGCCATCATTATCTCTTTTCCAGTTAAGCAGTAATCCTCGTGTAGTCCAGATCAAGTAAGTTGAAGGGCCTAAGAATGAGCATCATGTTTCAGCGAAAATACCAGAGACCTATCCGCAGCATCATAAAAGGGGTCCTCCTCTCAATCCTCTTTGTGGGCCTGACTATTCTTATGCTCGACGTTGGGTGGACCTATGAAGCCCTACCCGATTTTACGGGTAAACAACTGACTGGAACCGTCAAGCTGAAGGGAAAGATTCCATCTCCCAAGCGCTTTAATTTAGTTCTATTTTCTGACCCCTATTATTGCGGAAGAATTTCAGATGGGAAGGGATGGCGGATCAGTCCGATGCCAGGGCTTGGCGAACATGCAGCACTGCCTGGAGCTATTGTTTTTTTAGAAAATGTCAAGAAGGGCAAACTCGGAAACACTTCCGAGACCATTATTCAAACAAAAAATTGCGTCTTTTTACCCTATGTCAATGTGACTCAACTCGGGCAAGCATTTCATTTTCAAAATTGGGATCCCGTCCAACATAAGCTTGAGGTGTTCCTGACTTCCAAACAAGGTGCACAATCACTCTTTGGAGAAAACCTTCAACCTCATCCGGAAAATCGAAAGAGCGATTTTCTTTCAATAGGCCAAACCGGTCGCCACCAAGCCGGGCCCGAGATTCAGTATAAATCTAACAAATCGGGAATTTTGGTCTTTCGCTGCAAACTCCATGACTATATGGAGGGCTGGAGCCTTGTTCTCCCCCATCCCTATTTTTCCCTCACGGGGAAAAACGGAGAATTTTCCCTAGCCGATATTCCACCCGGTACATATAACTTGATCGTGTGGCATCCCTTGGGACAAGAAGAAACCATCATTGAGGTTGGGGCTAATAACACGTCTAACATCAAAATTCTGATTACACCAAATTCCCCTACTATTTATGCCGAGGAAGAAACGGCAAACAATCCTTTTGGCATTGATTTGGTTGGTGATTCCAGCATTGTTCCCACGGCTGAACTTCAAAAGTGGGAGCCACGCATTGAAAACAACTTAGGAGCGGGGTCATGAAGATAGTCATTGCGGGAGGAACAGGATTTATCGGTCGACATGTTTCCAGATTATTGATTCATGAAGGGCATTCCGTCATCGTCCTGTCCAGGCATACCCCTGACGGCAAGTATTTCGACAACATTCATGTTCGACATATCCAGTGGGACGGCTTCTCTCAAGGAACATGGGCTCAAGAATGTGAGGGTGCTGATGTCGTCATTAATCTATCGGGCGCACCCATTGCGGATTCCCGGTGGACAGAAAAACGGAAACAGGAGCTTATTGACAGCCGCGTGGAGTCTAACCGGACGTTGCTCAAGGCAATCTCATCATGGAAAAACAAACCCCACACCTTTATAACTGCTTCTGGAATTGGCATTTATGGAGACCGAGGAGGAGAAGTGGTTGATGAATCTTCCACTCCGGGAGAAGGCTTTCTACCGCAACTCTGCCAGATGTGGGAAAGCGAGGCCATGAAGGCTGAAGCTTTTGGACTTCGAGTCATTCCCATACGAATTGGAATGGTTTTAGGGTCGGATGGAGGAGCCCTCTCTAAAATGACCTTCCCATTTCGAATGTTTCTGGGTGGTCCAATTTTGACTGGCACCCAATTTGTTTCTTGGATTCATCATGAGGATCTTTCTCGACTTATTCTGTTTCTTATTACTGACTCATCTATTCGAGGTCCGGTTAATGCCGTCGCTCCGGATCCGGTCACCATGAAAGATTTCTGTCATGCATTAGGGAAGGCCATGAACCGCCCCGCCTGGTTCCCTGTTCCAGAGTTTGTCCTCAAGATTGCGCTGGGAGAACTTGCCGCCATGTTAACGACCGGGCAGCGAACTCAGCCACAAAAAGCTTTGAGGGCAGGATTTCCTTTTACCTATTCGACGGCACAAAGTGCTTTACATTCAATTTTTTCTCAAACTTCCACATAAACTGTTTGGGGAAATAATTAGAGTAGGAGAACCACAATGAACACTCCATATCACAATCAAGAAACGCTCAAACTGCCCAAGATTTACATTATTTGCGTGATGGCTGGAATAGCCTCCCTTATTTGGGCGCCTAGCGTTTTTGGGAAAGCTATTTCTTTGGAGAAGGGCCACCTTATACTTAACGCCTCCCTTATAGGAAAGGGTGGAGAGTCCATCTCACTGGATTCGCTGAAGGGTAGAGTCACATTAGTTAGCATTGTTCCCCAATTAAATACTCCGGTATGTGATGAACAAACTCATCGATTCAGTGAGCAAAACGAAGGCTTGGATGAATTCATCACCCTGGTCACCATAAGCACCAACACACATTCGGACCAAGAAAAATTTTCCAAAGAGGCCAAGATTCACAACATGACATTTCTCTCCGATGCACCAGACTTTCAATTTGGCCGAAATACAGGATTGCTCCAGAAAGACATTGCCATCCTGCAGCGAACGGTGATTGTGTTGGACCAGGGTTCCATTATTCGATATGTTGAAATAGTCCCGATGAGCCAATTGCCTAATTTCGATCAGGCTTATCGAGTCGTTCGATCGCTGATTTCCCAACCATCCTAAGGAGTCTTCGTATGATTGAACATACCCTTATTTTCCTCAATCTCTTGGCCATGGGGATTTTAGTCGGAAAGATCGTGTTTCTCTCCTTCGTGACGGCACCAGTCCTTTCACGGACCTTGGATTCAAAATCTTTTGCCCGAGTCATCCGAAGCCTTTTTCCACCCTATTATGGGTTAGGAATGATTAGTGCCACGATTGGTTGGACGAGCAGTATCGCACTTGGACTCCTGAATAGTTATGAATCTCTCATGCTTATCCCTGCGACGCTCTGGCTCGGAATTCTTGCCATCGAATTCTATTGCCGCACTCCGCTTATCGGTCAAATCAATGAATTAAGCGACGAATTAACCATTAAGGAAGCCAAGGGTCTTAGCACACCCTTATTGCGCAAAAAACGAGACGGCCTGCATCGTCTCTCGCTACAACTGAATTCGATTGTGTTATTGATGGGTCTGTGTCTTATTGGCCTATCTGGAGTCCAACTTTAATCTATAGAGGAGGAATCGCTATGCGCTTACAGCCGCTTCGTCAAAACATTCAGCCCAGATACATCCTGATGTTTGCATTGACTGTTTTACTCTCTGTCCCCTTTTCAACGAGCCTCTTGGCGTATCAATTGTCCATCGCCTCGCCACCGATGACAAATCCTCACGCACCACATCCAGGACCCAATACATCACCAGCATCGGGAATTGTCGGATTAGCCCTACATATCACCGCAACCAAAATTGGCGAACCTGCTCGTTTAATCATTCGCGCCGTTCACCCTTCCGGCCCAGCAAGTCGTTCAGGTATTGCGCATGGAGAAGAAGTGGTCTCAGTCAACGGACAAACCCTTCAAGGAAGGACATACCAAGAAGCCGTCATGTTAATACGCGGTGAAATTGGGACCAGTGTGAAACTCGGCCTCCAGGGTCCCCAAGGGGAACGCACAGTTTCCGTCGTTCGAGTCAACGAAAGCGTTCTCATGGAGCAGACGCCACAGACTATGTAGATGATGAACATCCGAGATCAGCAGAAATATAGAAGACACTACGACTTTGATTGGGAACAACAATGGTTCGGGTTCAACGTAAGAAAATTTCTCTCCCCGAAAGAGTAGAGAAGCACATCAGTCACGAGACACCTCGAATTGGCATCAGCCAATGCTTATTGGGTGATGAGGTTCGCTATGACGGGGGGCATAAACGGGATGTCTTTTTAACGGATGTGTTAGCTCCATTTGTGGAATGGATTCCAGTATGCCCTGAAGTTGAAGCTGGATTAGGCACACCAAGAGAGGCCATGCATTTAGTCGGAGACCCTGACGCGCCAAGACTTCTCACCATCCGCACCAAGGTCGATCATACCGCAACACTCCAGGATTTCAGTCAGCGCCGAGTGAAAGAATTACGCGAGTGTGACTTGGATGGATATATTTTCAAAAAGAATTCCCCAAGCTGCGGAATTCATCGAGTGAAGATTTACAGCGTAAAGGGACACCCAGGCAAGCAGGGCATAGGGATTTTTTCTGCTGCCATGCAAAAGGCTTTTCCGCTTCTGCCATTCGAGGAGGAGGGACGTTTGAACGACGCCCCTATTCGTGAAAATTTTATCGTTCGAATATTTTGTTATCGAAGATGGAAAAACAAGATCCAAGGCCAACGTATAACCCGTGGAATGATTGTGGACTTCCATGCACGGCACAAATATTTATTACTCACTCACAGCCGATCCCACTATCACGATCTAGGACAACTTGTTGCCAAGGCGGGGGATTACACACCTCGCGACTTAGCCAATCACTACGGAACACTTTTTATGGACGCGCTTAAAAGTAAAGCCACGGTGCGCAAACATGTGAATGTCCTTCAACATTTGGTTGGCCATTTTTCTAAACAACTGAGCTCGATTGAACGAGCAGAACTACAGGAAACCATTCAGGATTATCATCAGAATTTCGCGCCTCTTGCCGTTCCTCTCACGCTCATTAAGCATTATGTTCGGATTCTGGCCGTGCCATATTTACTCGAACAGGTATACCTCAATCCGCATCCAAAAGAATTGGTCTTGCGCCATCATGTCTAACACCAATGGATACCAACAACGCTATCGCATTAAATCGGTGGCTAACATTACTGGTTTGAGTACACATGCCCTCCGAAAATGGGAAGAACGCTACGATCTTATTTACCCTAGTCGAAGTACAAACGGTTATCGCACATTTTCTGAAGAGGACATCCAACTCTTACTCTTCATAAAAACAAAGCTCAAGGACGGTGAATCGATCGGCCAGGTTGCACAAGAGGGTTCAGCATCACTTCGAGAAGCCATGCAACAGGCCCCCTTGCCTCTTTCCCTGATCTCTCCTCCTTTTCATCAGGATGTCCAAGCCCTAATTCATGCGGCTCGTCATCATCACCCTGATCGGATCCAGCACACACTCGATCAATGGATCAGGTATCTGAGCCTGCAAGAAGCCATGATGAAAATAATTTTTCCCGTGTTACAACTTGTTGGAGATTTGTGGCATCAAGGTGGGATATCAATCACAGGGGAACATTACATCAGTCAACTCGTCCGACAATATTTACTCACCGCCGTCAAGCAAGATACCTCTGGCGATAAACCACAAAGCATTGTGGCTTGCGTTCCTGGGGATTATCATGAAATTGCCCCGTTAACCGCCACCTTGTTTCTCCAGAATCTTGGCTGGGATGGCATGTTTCTCGGACCCAACGTTTCTTTTGAGATTCTTCAAACGGCCTTGCGTCGTAAACAGCCACAACTTATCATTCTTTCCTGTATGCTTGAACCCGCTGAAGATATCGTATGCTCCTGGATAGAGCGTCTACATCAGGACATTCAGCCTCACTGTGCCGTGGCCGTCGCAGGAGCAGGCTTGTTTTCATATGAAAAGCTTTTCGAGCAGCATGGAATTCCCTATTTACGAACAATCCAAGATGTCAATGTGTTTACGCCCAATATTCAGGCAATTCATCGCACAGATTTACATGCGGTCTCATTTAAAGCATAAGGAGTTTCAATCATGCCAGATCTTAAAAAAGCGGTTATTCTTGTCGGTCATGGAGGCATCCCCAAAGGGTATCCTTCAGACAAAGTCAGTAAACTCAAACGCTTAGAAGCTCAACGTCGTGCAGCAGGACAACCCATGTCAGCAGAAGAACTCGAGCTGGACACCAACATTCGGACATGGCCTCGAACGCCAGAAACGGATCCCTACCAGGCGGGGCTCGAAGCCTTAGGAGCAGAGATGAAATCGATGGTCAATGGGGCTCTGTTCTCGTTAGCCTATAATGAGTTTTGCGGACCAACGCTGGAACAAGCCGTTGAAGACTTGATTCAACAAGGCGCCCAAACCATTACCGTGGTTTCAACCATGTTTACTCCCGGCGGGTCTCATTCAGAATATGAAATTCCTGAAGAAATGGAAGAACTCCGTCAGAAACATCCAGAAATTACCCTCAACTATGCCTGGCCTTATGACTTGACCCAGGTTTCAAGCATGCTCGTACAACACATTGGCAAATTTGCCTAATCCTGACAATCAGCAATCTATAATGCTTCACCACCAAAACCTTAAGAAGAAAACTATTGTGTAATGGCACCACGTTCATCCAAAAAGAAAATTAGCAGTCGAAAACGTACTGATAAAAAGCTCACACTGGATCGCATCCATCATGTGGCCATTCCAGTGCCCAACATCGCGAAGGCACTGGAATGGTACACCTCTCGATTTAACTGCCAGGTGGAATATGCGGATGAAACCTGGGCCTTGTTAGAGTTTGCGAATGCCAAGTTAGCTCTCGTCCTTCCGAATGAACATCCTGCACACTTTGCCCTCAGCCGACCAGATGCCAACAAATTTGGAGAATTGACTGCCCATCGAGACGGACTCAATTCTGTCTACATCAAAGATGCCTTCGGCAATGCGATTGAAGTCTTAGAAGAACCCTGAACACCTCCAGAAGGACACCAGTCACATTTCCCAGTGCCACCAACATCCTCAACCCAGCTTACTCCATGAATACAGATGTACTGATAATTGGTGGAGGTCTAGCAGGACTTTCGTGTGGCACAGTCCTAGAAAAGGCTGGGATTTCTTATCTTCTTTTGGAGGCCGCTAATGACATTGGTGGTCGGGTACAAACTGATCAGATTGATGGTTTCCTTCTAGACCGAGGCTTTCAAGTCTTTCCGACAGCCTATCCTGAGGCCACGGCACAGTTGGATTATTCCACCCTGACGCTCCATCATTTTTCTCCTGGCGCGATGATCAGATTCCAAGGAAAGTGGCATCGGATGTTGGACCCATTCCGTGCCCCTCTTTCTGCATTCTCAGGAGTCTTTTCCCCTATCGGAACATTGTTAGACAAATATCGAGTCGCACAATTCCGCCACCAAGCCCTTGCTGGTAGCATACGCGATATTTTTTCCCAACCTGAGACTTCAATCCTTGAGCGTCTTCAAAGCATAGGCTTCAGTCCTTCCATCATTGATCGTTTTTTTCGCCCATTTTTCGCTGGCATTTTTCTCGACACCACGTTACAGACTTCTAGTCGCATGGCTGAGTTTATCTTTCGAATGTTCGCCTCAGGGAACATCTCGCTTCCGGCGGGAGGAATGGGAGCCATTCCTCAGCAATTACGATCACATCTTTCATCAAAGAATGTTCGTACTCAAGCTCGAGTCGAGTCTATTCAAGAGAACACGGCAATCTTGACATCAGGCGAGTCACTATCAGCAAAAGCTATTGTGGTTGCCACAGAGGGCCCTTCAGCAACACAGCTTATTCCTTCACTCGACGTACCACC
This sequence comes from Nitrospirales bacterium, assembly GCA_029261235.1. GTDB lineage: Bacteria > Nitrospirota > Nitrospiria > Nitrospirales > UBA8639 > Nitrospira_E. The sequence continues at coordinate 20,064 of JAJDBS010000208.1, read as the reverse complement.
GTATCGTCGCGTCTCGAATTTGTACTTTGCAGCTGCTGAAGCACCCATACAGGGACCTTATCTCGGATTGAATGGCGAGGGAGTTGGACCAATCAATAATCTCTGTGTCCTCACTCAAGTCGCTCCCACGTATTCTGAGACATCAGAGCAATTAGTGTCTGTCTCGGTTATCGACGGCGCAGCTCAATCTCCTGCACACCTAGAAAAGCCAGTGCGCGATCAATTATTCGGTTGGTTTGGACCTCGCGTGAATGATTGGAAATTTCTTCGGGCTTCGACTATTGAGATGGCTCAACCTCAACAACTTGCACCGTTCTCAAACCCCTACTCTTTTCAACCACATCTTGGAGATGGATTATTTATTTGTGGAGATTTTGGAACAACTGGAACGATTGATGGCGCCCTGTATTCTGGACGCCGAACTGCTGAAGAAATCCAAACCTGGCTCACTCGATAGTCGCACTCTATTTTCATCCACGTTTCCACTATCTTAAAAAATAAACGGAAAGCCATGTCCGTCTAAGGTTTCTTGATATTCTCCTACCCGAATCCCTTTGATTATCGATATGATGATGGATGAGCCTCTACAAAAACTTATCCTCAGGTGATCAAAAACCAGAGAAGAGTGTTTCAACAGATCAACGAATCCTGGTCGTAGATGATTATGAGGACATCCGACTATTTCTTGTCGACGGCCTGAGGGAACTTGGCTTTCTGGCATACTCCGCCTCTAACGGCGTGGAGGGTCTTGCTCTCCTTCAGGAACACTCCTTTTCAGGCATTTTACTAGACCTACAAATGCCTGTCATGGATGGATTAACGATGTTGCTTCAAATTCAAAAAGAATCGAACGCCATACCAGTTATTATCATGTCTGCCGACACGACTCGTTCGGCGATGATCAAAGCGATCGAATCGGGCGCCAAAGATTTTCTCACCAAGCCTATTGCTTATGAAATTTTGAAATACAAATGTCTTCGACTCTTTACATAATTCAGTGATGACTCTCTAGGAAAATCGACATGAATCATTCAACCAAAAGAAAAACTCTATTCACGGGAAAAACCTCCATGTCCAACATTCGCACATTCGTGCTCAAGACCGCCTTATTGAGTCTATTAATCAACGCTCCCATCAATTTCCCGGATTCCGTTACGGAACACGCCTTGGCCCAATCACCGATTAACCTTGTCTCTTCAACCTCCGAACACATACATCCTGATACAAAAAATCCATCTACTCAAATTTATGATTTCACCATGGCAGATATTGACGGGAACCCTCGAAAATTAAGTGAGTTTATGGGTAAGGTCGTGATGGTGGTCAACACCGCCAGCCTTTGCGGGAATACTCCGCAATATGAAGACCTCCAAACGTTGTATGAACAATATCGAGAGGAAGGGTTTACGATCCTAGCTTTTCCGGCCAATGATTTTGGCAGACAAGAGCCGGGTGACAACAAAAAGATAGCAGAATTTTGCTATACGAAGTATTCCTTGGAGTTTCCTCTGTTCAGTAAAATTACCGTTCTGGGTGATCAAAAACATCCCCTCTATCGCTACCTCACAGAACACACGCCTTTCAAAGGAGAAATCAAATGGAATTTCCAAAAGTTCCTTATCAGTAAAGACGGCACCGTGATCACACGCTATCGTCCAAGCCAAAAGCCGTTGTCAAAGCTGATCGTACATGACGTCGAAGAAGCATTAAAGAACTCTTAGAATTATGTCCTTCGGTCTCTTACCCCTATCAAGAGGCGTAAGAGTCTATCTCTCACCACATCACAGAACTCACCCATGGCTGAACAAAGCGTCACCTCTCCATCCATAAGGCCAACACAAACTCAATTCACGTCTTGGAAGCAAGGGCGAGACATTCAAGTCTTTGGGATCCTCCTCGTTCTTGCTGGCTCTATGGACTTGATTTGGATTGCCGCCTATCCCGATTACGCACTCAAAGTTTTTGGGACCACGTTTACTGGATTGGCAGGAGTCTTCGTGAAATACCAACATCCTATTATTCATTGGGCACTAGGTTATGGATTTTTTACACGTCAACGCTGGGCTCTTTGGGGCTATTTAGCCTACCTAGGAATAGGATGCATCAGCGAACTCACGACACAATTCATCGAAGGCTATCATTCCACGCGTACAACGATGATTCTGGTCAGCCTGCTATTTGGAACCTACATTCTCTTCAGGCGTCAAGTCTTTTCTTCATCCAGAGCGCCCGCTTCGATATCACTCAAAAACAGATAGTCTCAGACTTGAACGAGAAATTCACTGCGTCATCTTGCCGGTTCACAGAAGTGTTGAAAAATGACATTCACCTTAGACAGATGCGCCCTCAGCCGCCTTGAGCATGAATAAGTTTGGGTCTGTTTGCCTCTTGATATTCCCATTCTTCAACATCCCAAGGTACCAAAATCGTAAGGGCAGAAAAACGCGTGGTATACTGACATAGTTATGAAAAATCATTATGTCATGGCCCACTGTCTCATGTTGCTTGGAGGCATGCTTCTCAATGCGGAGTTGGCTTGGCCTTCAACCGCTGAAACGATTGCACCTGTGGATGAGGAATCAATAGCTGGAGCTCCGGCTCCCCCAACTCCTCTGAAAGAAGACCGCATATGGGATACACCAAAAGGGGTAGGATGGGAAAACCGGTTTTTTGATAAACCGCTTTCTGCTTATAATTTTCAAAGAAGTAAATTCCGATTACCTGATGGTTCTGTGATTCCCATCAAATCCCCTGGAAGGTTTCCGGGCATTGAATTTGGGGTTGAAATGAATAGCTTTCAAGCTCTGCAACAGGTTGTGCCTCCCGAGAGATTGTCAAAAGCATTGCACTCAGATCAGAACCAGCCTCGTCTCCTCTCCCCTACGACTCATTCACCTGACTATAATGGCGGATTTTTACGGTTCACCTGGTAACGTTCTTTTAACCTCTTCAATATGCACATCGCACGAGAACACTTCACATGATCCAAGCTATTGAGGATCGAGAATTTGATCAGCTGGTCGAAAACTCTCCAGTGCCCGTTTTAATTGAATTCTGGCAAGACGGTTGTGGACCTTGTCAGGCACTGCTTCAAGAGCTGGAGTTGATCCAGACTGAAGTGGGAAACGATCTTGTTATCTATAAGATGAACGTACAGGAAAATTTTTTGATCCCAGCAGAACTGGAAATTCAATCACTGCCAACTCTGGCCCTCTATGTCGATGGAAAATTTGAAACATTTATTGGTGGAATAGGAAAGAAATCCAACCTGCTACATCAATTGGCTCCTTGGCTTTCCTCACCGATCTGAATAAATGCTTGCGAAAACAATTCGTCATTAAAATACCTCTCGTCATGAATCATCAAGAAATACCAGAATTCCTTAAATCACTCATTCGCTACAGAATATTGCTCTCACCTAGAAACGGCGCTTACAATACAACTAACTTGAAGATTGAGGGCATCCATTACAATTGGAGGGCTTAGCATGTTGCACTTCCCTACTGTTTACAGATTAAGCCAACTGACGATATCTGGACTTGTCCTCATGGCGACAAGCTGCCTTGTCGCAACAGGAATCGCTCTTGCGCAAGCACCCCTTATCCTTGCTTCATCTCCACATCAAGAACCAGCAAGCCAACAAAATCACACCGCACAGATTTATGATTTTACAATGGATGATATTGACGGAAAACCTCGCCCATTGAGTGAGTTTAAAGGGAAGGTTGTGATGGTTGTGAATACCGCAAGCTTTTGTGGGAACACGCCTCAATATGAAGGCCTCCAAGCACTCTATGAACAATATCGAGATCAAGGTTTTACGATCTTAGCTTTTCCCGCTAATGATTTTGGTAAACAAGAGCCTGGCGATAACAAAGAAATTGCAGAATTTTGTTACACAAAATATTCCCTGGAGTTCCCTCTGTTCAGCAAAATCACCGTTCTAGGAGATCAGAAACATCCTTTATATCGCTATCTCACAGAGGCGACCACATTTAAAGGAGAAATTAAATGGAACTTTCAGAAGTTCCTGATCGATCGGACAGGGCAAGTCATCGCGCGTTATCAGCCAAAACAAAAACCCTTGACACCTGAAATTGTCAGTGACATTGAAGACGCCTTGAAAACTTCCTGAAACCGTGGAATGGAAGGACCGTCATCTCCTATGAGATGAGGCGAGAATAGACAGAAGAAGTCTTAAAACGTGAAGAGGACTTTGATGGAGGATGGGAGCTTTCTTACCTCCTCCTGCTTGACGATTCCGATCCCACCATTGTGCTTTGCAATAAATCGTAGGAGAATACTTGAAGATCGAATGACTCGCGGCGGCGTTTCACCGCTCAATTGCTTCATCTTGCCCCAATGTGCCAGCAGTCTCCCTTCTGACATTTTGAGTTTATGTTCAACAAACTGTTGATGTTCTAGAGAATCCTGCTCCCGGTCATAGGTGCGACACGAAATATCGCTAGGCCAATCTTTTTGTTGTTTTAAAAATATCCGCGCAACCAAATGGTTCAACTCTTCTGATGTTCCAGATATGGGATTCCCACGATTCACAATGATGGCCATCGTCTCCTCTGCAAAACAGGGAGTGGCCAAAGAGACGATCACGAACAAGACGCAAAAGAATCGAAGAAGATGAAGTCGTCCTGACTGAGTAATCATGATCATCGAATCCCAGGTTCCCATTTAAAAACTAAAGGTTCCTGAAAGCTGGAAGATTTGCGCGTCAGCATTCGGCGCTCCCAATCGTCCACTTGCAAACTCTTTCCAGGTCGCTGTGGCTCGGAGCCGAACATTCGGCACAGGAAGGAAATTGAGTCCCAACACATGTTCCGTTGAAGCACCCGGAGTATGCCGTCTTGGCCCTCCACCAGGTGGAACAATTTGCAATTTCCCATCATCCAGAAAATCGTATCGATAAAAGACGATCCATCGATCACTGACCCGGTACGCCGGCTGCGTATAGAACCCCAGTCGATTCCCACCAGCACCCTTATCTTCATCAGTCATGAACAATTCCGTTTTCCAAAGAATCGGCCCCTTGTCGATGAGGACATCTACCCCGTACATGTAGAATGTGGCATTCTTAGCGACGATTGTCGTATCAGGTGCAGTAGTAGTCAAAGACCGCTTCCCTGTTCCGACATTCAGGCCAAACGTTGTACCAATCGCGCCAACCGTATAGGCCGTCCTCACTCCGCTATAAAACTGTTCCGGCGTACTCCCAGTAAAGACGCCCGTATAGACGTTATATTGCAACGTATCGTCATTAAAAAAGAATTTCCCATGTGCTTGAGCACCGGTGATGAAATTCGGAAAGATCGTGTCTCCTGAGAACGGCCGTAGAAACTGAGGCTGTTCAGTATCTAAGAGTATGGCAGGGAAATGTTCAATGTTGATGATGCCAAACGGAGTGATGTAGCGACCAACTTGGATGTTCAACTCATCACGATGCCGATAATTGGCCCAGGCAATGACCAGTGGAGTTTTCACACCCCCTGCACCAGAAAAGCCAAAGCCGGGGGACGTGCGTTGATAGGTATCCGTAAATCGTGAATTCGATTCCCGGATAAACGCTTGAGCAAAAAAAGCAGAAAACCGCCGACTGAATTGAGCCTTCAGAAGAATTTCGAAAGTCAGACGGTCAAAACTCGAGGCCGAGCCTTGATCTCCATGAATATGCGTAAAGGCTGAGTGAAGAAACCCTCCGAAATCCAACTGCATGGCTTCGAAGGCATGGACAATAGCTCGGCTTCCGACTTTCTCATCCAACTCTTGCGACAAGCCTTCTTGTGCGTCCAGTCGTTCTGACAGTTCTTCGTATCGTTCTTTCGAAAACTGATCCTCTGCCCCCTTCATAGCGCCGTCCTGGTTGTGATGCTCCAACCCATCCACTCTTAATCGCATGCTCTCAATGCTCTGCTGCATGCTCTCTAACTGGGCTTCAATTTCAGCAAATCCGGTTCCGGATTCCGCAGTCCAGCCAACTGAGGGAAACCCTAGAAACAAAGACCAGGCCATGATGAGAACGCTCAGCAACACTGATTGAGTCCACTGAATTTCCCTGGGTTGCCCTACGCACCAGACGACACGATTCATAAAATATCTTTCTATCTGAGGCATCAAACGATAACTCCTGCTGTTTATTCGAATTCAGGCGAAAAACTCGTTCCCCTTGAATAAAGACGGAACAGTCATTTTTCGGCCGTCAGTTGCTGAAACTTAAGGTCGGTTATGACACCTTTCTTTTGACTAACGGGATTTATATGTAATTTTAGTCAACGACACTTTATTCCTTCGCAATAAGAGCCGATATCTTAAGATGAATACCGATAGGTCTGTTTTAGAGAATGAATGCAGCGAGTCGGAAATATAGACAGGCTTTCTCCCAACCCATAAGAAGAGATAGGACCATTGCTAACAAGCAATAGATGTCGAACAGATTAACCCTGTCAGGTGACATGACCTTCCATCAGAATTCTCAACATCTATGAGCAATCATCAACACGAAGGCTTTCGAATTTATGGCATGGTATGGGCTCTCGTCGCCCTCGCCTTAGTTCTAGGGATCAGTACCATGGGGTTAGTACGCTCTACACTCAATCAATTTCAGGACGATCGAACCACACTTCGCATTCAGGAGACGGAGCTCACTCATGCGAAGCGAACAATTTCCGTTCTGCTTCGAACAATCCATGCCGAGTTAATCGCTCAACTACAAATAGACCATCCCTCTCCGGCCAACATCGAACCGATACAAAAATTGCAACGCTTTCTTGAAGAACAAGCCAATCTCAGCAAGAATTCTGAATATCAAAAAACACTCGTCGGTCTACGAAATACGGCAAATGATTTACGAGATTTCTTGGAGCTCGCGCAGGATTGGAAATTTGAATACAGCCAATATCAGGAACGTGGGCAATCTGCAGCCATGCTCACTCTGCTGCAAGACCGCGCCATGCTGGAACTAGAAATTGAACGAGTGTTTGCGGATATTTATGCCCAACAAGATGAAATCGTCAGGCTTATTCAACAAGACATGGGCAAATTATTTGAAGAAGTTGAAGCACACCTTGCAGACCAATGGCAGATTATTATTAAGTTTGGCAGCCTCGAAATCCTAGGGTTTCTGACGTTGGCATTCTTCCTCTCTAGAAGTATTCAGCGCCAAATACGTGAGCTCAAAGAAACGCGAGAACAGGCCATGGCTGCAGCTCAAGCCAAATCAGAGTTCCTGGCGACAATGAGTCATGAAATTCGCACGCCCATGAATGGTGTGATTGGCATGACTGATTTGCTCCTAGAAACAGCATTGACCCAAGAACAACATCACTTTGCCGAGACCGTTCGCCAATCCGCAGATGCATTACTCACCATCATTAATGATATTCTAGACTTTTCGAAAATTGAAGCAGGGAAACTGGAATTTGAAACCATCGATTTTGACCTCCGAAATGTGGTGGAAGAATCGATGGAATTGGTGGCGAATCAAGCAGCAATCAAAAAACTCGAACTCGTGAGTTTGGTTGCCGCTAAAATTCCAACCGCCGTTCGTGGAGATCCCGGCCGACTTCGACAAATATTGCTCAACTTACTCAGCAATTCGATAAAGTTTACGGAACAGGGTGAAGTGACGGTCCGTGTCCAGTTGATCCGGCACACGGAAGAGACCATTCTCATTCGCTTTGAAATCACTGATACAGGTACTGGAATCTCCAAAGAAGCTCAATCTCGTTTATTTCAACCCTTTAGCCAGGCTGATAGCTCAACGACTCGTCAATATGGAGGAACAGGGCTTGGCCTGGTCATTTGCAAAAAACTCGTTGAACATATGAACGGGGAAATCGGGCTCGACAGTTGCGTAGGAGAAGGCAGTAAATTTTGGTTTACCGTCAGCTTAGCTCGCCAACAGGTGCCCTCAACCCAATCAGTGTTCGCACCAGCAGCTGACCTTCGCGGGCGCCGATTACTCTGCGTGGATCAAACGGTTTCGAACATGAAAATAATTTCCAGCTATGCCAAGGACTGGAAAATGGAATGCGTCACCTGTTCGACACCCATTGCCATCTTACGAGCCTTGCAAGAAGCTGAGAAAGAAGGCTGTCCCTTTGATCTTGTGATACTCGACATCAATATCCAAGAGCAGCATGACTTGGAATTGGCTAACACCATAAAAGAGCATCCTTCATCGCACAATCTTCCACTCGTCTTGCTCACAGCGATAGGAACACGTGGCGACGCACAACAAGCTCGAGAAGCAGGCCTGTCGGGTTTCGTCACGAAACCCATTCGAAAGGATCAACTGTATCATTGCCTCACGACGGTTCTCGGGTTAGCCTCGACCAGTGGTGACACTCACCCAGTCCCATTGATCACCAATCACAGCCTGAGAGAAATATCGCAGCAACATCGGTCAAGAATTCTCGTGGTTGATGATCACCGAATCAATCAACAACTTACTGTCCTCCTTTTAGATCGTCTCGGTCTTCGAGCAGAGGTCGCCACCAACGGGAAGGAAGCGGTAGAAGCCGTTGCCCTTGAATCATTTGATGTCGTGCTCATGGACTGCCATATGCCCGAGATGGATGGTTATGAAGCGACCCGCGCAATCAGGAAGATGGAAAGTGAAAAGTTAGAAGTAAAAAGTAAGGAGCTAGGAGGAAAAAATCTGGAATTCGACACTTCTGATACTTCACCCTTCTCACTTCACCCTTCTCACTTGCATGTTCCAATCATTGCCATGACAGCCAATGCCATGAAAGGTGATCGCGAAAAATGTCTGGAAGCAGGGATGGATGATTACCTCACAAAGCCTATTCAGCGTGAAGAATTAGTCCGTGCGCTAGAAAAATGGCTACCGGCTGTTGAAAGAGATTCGTCATCCAATCACGAGGAAGTCTCTCTCATTGAGATGGGGAAACGGCCACCTCATATGGATCCATCTCCGAAGGAGATCCAGCCCTACGAACTCGAGAAAGCAACAGATCCGCCTTCGGTGAATATCACCCAGCTCAGAGAACTCCGCGACATGGCTGGGCCACAACGATTAGACATCATGTTACAGCAGTTCTTCCAGGATGCAGAATATTCCATACAACAAATCCAAACTGCCGTTGCCAGCGAAGACCCGGAGCAACTTGGCTTAGCGGCTCATGGGCTCAAGGGGATTTGCCGAAATGTGGGAGCGGATGGGTTAGCATCCATGTGCGTAGAATTAGAAAAGCACGCTAAACTCAGATCCATTCAGCACGCATCAAATGAGGTGATTGACGTGAAACAAGAATTACAGAACGTTCAAACCATCATGCAAGAACAATTGTTCTTATCCAAACAAATGTGATACACGCCATCAACGCATGAATACCCGAAATCTTTTACTGAAGACCGGTGTATATCATCACTTCCTCGACTCGTATTGCCCCAGCTTTAGACATTCGATAACCTGATTAGGTATAAGAACCCTTCCCCTGCAGCAAAATCGACTCAGTAGCCTCTCAGGTAGATCGCTTCACAAGCTATTTCTTAACCCTCTAATCGTCTAATGGAGTTGAACGGATGAAGAATATTGATGGAAAACGAATTCTCGTCACAGGAGGTGCCGGGTTTCTTGGATCTCACCTCTGCGAACGATTATTGGAAAACGGGCATGAGGTACTTTGTGTCGACAATTTCTATACGGGGAGAAAATCCAACATTTCTCATCTGTTGAACAATCCAAAATTCGAATTAATTCGTCATGATATTTGTTTTCCACTGTTTGTAGAAGTGGATGAGATTTACAATCTGGCCTGTCCTGCCTCACCGATTCATTACCAAAATGATCCGGTGCAGACAGTAAAGACCTCTGTCCATGGAGCCATCAATATGCTTGGGCTCGCGAAACGAATCAACGCAAAAATTTTTCAAGCCTCGACAAGTGAAGTGTATGGAGAGCCAGAAGTCCATCCTCAGACTGAGAGTTACTGGGGACACGTCAACCCTGTTGGCTTGCGATCATGTTACGACGAAGGCAAGCGTTGCGCGGAAACGCTATTTTTTGATTATCACCGTCAGTATGGTCTCCAGATTAAAGTTGCACGAATATTTAATACGTATGGGCCTCGGATGCATCCGAATGATGGCCGAGTGGTCAGCAATTTTATTATGCAAGCGCTGAAGGGAGAAGATATTACAATTTATGGAGAAGGCAATCAGACCAGGAGTTTTTGTTATGTTGATGATCTACTCGAGGGATTTGTTCAATTCATGGACCATTCAGGAAATGAACCAGGCCCCATGAATTTGGGAAATCCGACTGAAGTCACCATCTTGGAACTGGCCGAACAAATACTCAAGCTCACCAAATCATCTTCGAAACTCGCATTTAAAGCCTTGCCTTCCGACGATCCTTCTCAACGACAACCAGATATTTCAAAAGCCATAGAACATCTCAGCTGGCAACCAAAAGTCTCATGGGAAGAAGGATTAGTGAAAACTATAGAATCATATCGGTCCGCGTATGGTTCCATTTTGGACCTACGTTGACATTCATCTGACCTTATCAAAACCTTTAAACCATTCAGAAGACATAGGCATGAACAACTGCTTCAACTACGAGACTCAGATATTTTAGACCTCGATCGTCCGCAATCCTCGCCCATCCATAAGCGATCTAAAGCTGCCCTGAACGACTCTTCGTCAGGCACTACTTCTTCAACCAGAGCATTAATTGCCTATCCAACATACATTGTATGAAGAATCCTACGGAATGCAATATTCAAGAACAATCATTTGAAAACCCTTTAAACAATAGTGATTTATTCATCAATGTTCTCTTTAATACGTAGTACTACTGTTCATTTAGCACTTCATTGGACACAACAGTCTTTATCGTTATACTCACTATATTTCCAGACCTAAGTCATTGTAATATTTAAAATATTCTTCATTCTATGGGAAACAGAAATCATCATGGCATGATAATGGCATTATCTAATTAGAACTTCTAAGCTTACAATTTCCAGAACCGAATCAATACTTTCATCCTCATAGTACATTCGTATGGCGGAACATAAACTTTATAATTCTCGTTTTTATTTATTCTTCCTTCAATTCTTACCTCCAGTATTTTTTTTCAATTGCAATTCTCCCCATAATACAAAAACGTTTTTTGGTTAGATTTCTTGAATTAGTTTCGCTCACTCTCCCATGTAGTTAAGCCGATTAGTTCAGCGGCCTTTAAGGTTTTCTATGCATTTTCGTAGGAATATTTTACTCAAAATGATGCAGATCGGTGATCTGCTATTAATAGGCATGGCCTTTTTGATTGTGACCTGGCTGTCCTATGCTCCAGATAATAGCCTACTTGTCTTTGAAGAATTTTTGGCATTGCGGATAAAAATTGAAAACATTCTTGCCGTGCTCGTTATGCTAGGAATTTGGCACTTGATATGCGCCTCTTTGAACCTTTACGAATCTAAGCGACTAACGACCATAATCCAAGAGATAACACACATTCTCAAAGCTACTTCTCTGGTCGTGCTCACCACAGCATGCATGGCCTTGCTGTTAAAAATTGAAATGATTTCCACGCCATTTATTCTCCTGTTTTTTGCTTTGGCGACTCTTTTGTTGTGCTTAGGTCGAATAAGTACTCGAATAGCATTGGCATGGATCAGGCGCAAAGGAAGAAATCTACGCAACGTTATCATTGTTGGGACCAATCCACGTGCCATAGAATTTTCACGAGAAATCTCATCCAAACCAGAATTAGGATATCGCATATTAGGTTTTGTTGATGACCATTGGGCAGAACTCGACCATCATCAGCTTCAAGGATTTCCAGTCGTGTGCTCTCTTGAAAATTTCCAAGGCTTTATTCGTACCTTTTCAGTTGATGAGGTCCTTATCGCCCTTCCACTTCGTTCGTATTATCAACAAGCTTCAAAAATATTCGATCAATGTGAAGAGCAAGGCATTCTTGTTCGAATGTTGGGAGATCTCTTTTCACCGAAACTGGCCCGATCAGATATTGACCATGTAGGTGGATACCCAACCTTGACTCACAACACCGGGGCCATTGGCGATGAAGCCATTTTAATTAAGCGAATGATTGATTTACTCATCGCAATCCCTTCCGTCATCCTCCTTCTGCCTTTTTTTCCTTTCATAGCTGGAGCCCTAAAGCTTACCTCTCCCGGTCCTGTTTTTTTTATTCAAGAACGAGTGGGGTTGAATAAAAGATTATTTCCGCTCATGAAGTTTCGCACCATGGTAGAAGAAGCTGAATTGCTACAGGCAGATCTTGAACATCTCAACGAGGTCAAGGGAGCAGCATTTAAAATCACCAACGATCCGCGCATCACAAGGCTAGGACATTTTCTGCGCAAAACAAGCATCGATGAACTCCCCCAATTGATTAATGTGATTAACGGAGATATGAGCCTGGTCGGACCCAGGCCTCTTCCTATTCGTGATCTAAAAGAGTTCAATGAAGATTGGCAGCGGAGACGATGGAGCGTGAGACCAGGGCTGACCTGCTTATGGCAGGTTAGTGGACGAAGTTCGCTTTCTTTTACCAAATGGATGGAACTTGATCTTCAATATATTGATAAATGGACACTCTGGTTGGATCTGAAAATTTTATTTAAAACTATTCCTGCAGTCATGAAAGGAACGGGCGCCAGCTGACGTTGCGTTCATACATTTCCACGTATTCTAAATTTTATGCCAAAAATCGCACTTATTACCGGCATCACCGGTCAGGATGGGTCTTATCTGGCTGAGCTACTACTCTCTAAAGGATATCATGTCCACGGGATCATCAGACGAGCAAGCACATTCAACACAGCTCGTATCGACCATATTTACACTGACCCTCATGAGTCTTCGGCTAAGCTGTTTCTCCACTATGGTGACCTGAGTGACTCGGGACAACTCACGAATCTCATTTATAATACGCAGCCTCAAGAAATTTATCACCTAGGTGCGCAAAGCCATGTTCGTGTCAGTTTTGATACTCCTGAAAATACTGGAGATGTGACAGGTCTAGGGACCACTCGCATTCTAGAAGCGATTAAACGCAGTGGAGTATCCTGCAAATTCTATCAAGCTTCTTCAAGTGAAATGTTTGGAAATTCCTCCCCTCCCCAATCAGAAGATACGGCCTTTTATCCGAGAAGTCCCTATGGAGCAGCAAAGGTCTATGCCTACTGGATGACAGTCAATTACCGGGAAGGCACGAATCTCTTTGCCTGTAATGGCATTCTGTTTAACCATGAATCCCCGAGACGAGGTGAGACATTTGTCACGAGGAAAATCACTCGCGCGGTGGCAAGCATTATGGCAGGAAAACAAAAAGAATTGTATATGGGGAACCTGGAAGCAAAACGAGACTGGGGTTTTGCGCCAGAATATGTCGAGGGGATGTACCAAATGCTCCAAATGGATACGCCCCAAGATTATGTCCTCGGAACCGGAGAGACCCACACCGTACGAGAGTTTGTTGAAGAAGCCTTTGAATACGTTGGTCTCAATTGGCAAGATTTCGTCAAAGAAGATCCACAATACCTTCGACCAACGGAAGTCGATGTCTTGGTCTCCGACCCACATAAAGCGAAGACCATGCTCAAATGGAAACCTCGCATCACCTTCGAAAATTTGGTAAAAATAATGGTCGATGCAGATATCAGAAAGTTGGGAATGGAACCTAGAGGAGATGGCGATTCTATCCTTCGCGAAAAAATCCCACTGAAGTGGTGGAAAGGCGATTGAACCTCACATCAGCAGATCGCCTTCTAGAAGATTGAAAAAATACATCTGACCGTCAGTAGATGCTTCTTTCCGACAACATCGCATAACAAGTAGAACAAGAAAATAAGGCCATTCAATTCCCTTCGTCATTCCTACCTAGGCGAAACCATTTTTTTATCTCATTGAAGATATAATGCACCCCACACAAAAGAGAGTAAGATGACGATGAACCTCGATAGTAAAATTTATGTCGCTGGACACAAGGGTATGGTGGGCTCAGCTATTGTTCGAAATCTCCAAGCCAAAGGATATACCAATTTGGTGGTCAAGACTCATCATGAGCTTGACCTGACACGCCAGAGTGAAGTCGAACAGTTCTTTGCACAGGAAAAGCCTGAATATGTGTTCATTGGGGCAGCTAAAGTCGGCGGCATTATGGCTAACGCCACCTACCCAGCTGATTTCATCTATCAAAACCTGGCAATGCAAACAAACATCCTCCATGCAGCATATCTGACAAAGGTCAAACGTTTGCTATTCCTCGGAAGCGTATGCATCTACCCCAAGCTTTGCCCGCAGCCAATCAAAGAAGAACATCTTCTCACTGGACCTCTGGAACCAACGAATGCTCCTTATGCCATTGCGAAAATTTCAGGATTCACCATGTGTGAGGCTTACAATCGGCAATATGGAACACAATTCCTCTGTGGAATGCCAACAAATCTCTACGGAACTGGTGATAATTTCGATTTGGAAACCAGTCATGTCTTGCCGGCGCTCATCAGAAAGTTTCACGAATCTAAACTCAACAGTACTTCGGTAACCCTATGGGGTACCGGCCAAGCCAGACGAGAGTTTCTCCACGTTGACGATTGTGCCGCCGCCTCCCATTTCATTATGGACCTCGACGTAGTCAAGTATGAATTGTTACTCAACAACCCTTCCGGCCCTTTAGTGAATATTGGCTATGGAGAAGATATCAGCATTAAGGAACTGGCTGAATTCGTACAAAATATCGTAGGGGTTTCTGGAGAGATCAATTGGGATACCAGCAAACCAGACGGTACACCTAAACGAAAAATGGATATCAGTCAGCTTCAAGTGTTGGGGTGGCAACCATTAATTTCGCTATCGGAAGGCATCAATAGAACGTACGACTGGTATCTGAAGAATAATCAATCCGCGCAACTGATTGGGTCTCGACATTGAAAAAGATTGGAATATCTTCCCACATAAACGCCGAAACCAACCGGGCCTTTACATGATAACGATGAACAACCAGACTCAATGCCCTCCGAAATTCAACCTCTTTGGCATTGAAGTCAGCAAAACCGATTATCAAGAAGCGACGGACCTTCTCATCAAAGCGGCCCAAGAACACCGCTCAATGATTGTCGATCACATGCCAGTCCATGGATTAATTGAGGCGACCTCAGATCCTGAGCTTAAACACAAAATAAATCAGTTTGATATCGTGGCACCTGATGGGCAACCAGTACGTTGGGCCTTAAATCGATTCCATCATACCAATCTTTCTGACCGAGTCTATGGTCCAGAGCTCATGCTGCGGTTGTGCGAACAAGCCTCGCAAAAGGGTATCGGTGTCTATCTCTATGGAAGTCAACCGATGGTTTTAAAAAGTTTAGAACAGAATCTTCTTCTTCAATTTCCTCATTTGCGCATCGTCGGGTCCGAGTCGCCTCCTTTTCGTCAGCTCACACCAGAGGAAGATCAGCTCACTGTCGACCGTATCAACCAAAGTGGTGCTGGGCTCATTTTTTTGGGATTGGGGTGTCCAAAACAAGAGCACTTTGCCTTTGACCATCGTAAAAAAATTCAGGGAGTTCAATTATGTGTCGGTGCGGCGTTCGATTTTCATGCCGGCACAAAGAAAACAGCACCCCAATGGATGCAACGGAACGGCCTTGAGTGGCTGTTTCGACTGTTCAGCGAGCCCGGAAGACTTTGGCAGAGATATCTCAAAACCAATACGATCTTCATGGTCAAATACGTACAACAGGCCATTGGTAACGCCAAATAAATCTCCCTTCCCAGATCACTAACAATGTCTTTCTTACCATGACCCTATGGCATAGAGGTTGAACGACCTTCTTGGGCCGGTTTGTGGCGAAATTAAGCTACAACTAACTGGTCGATATTATGCCGCTTGCTTCCCTCCTTCAGGATCCGAGCTCTGCGGAAGAGTGCGATGATCCATCGCATCAGGTGTTTCTCCATCGAACTTCGAATGCGGCCGTGTTTGGTTGTCGTGGCTCAACCTTGCGCCAATGTGGGTCCGTGATTGCAAGCCATCATCAAAGACATGCAGATAGCCACATTCCTTTTTCAGCATGCGCCACAGCCGTTCAATGAATACATTGTCCATCCATCCGCCTTTACCATCCATGGAGATGTTGATCCCGTGTTCTTTCAGCATAGCGGTGAACGCACTCGACGTAAATTGTGAGCCTTGATCGGTCTTGAAGATGACTGGCACGCCATACTAAGCCAGTGCCTCCGCCAATGCCTCACTCCAGCGTATTGAACAAGCGCCAGGACAGGGTTTTCAGTCTCTACCAATCCATGATCGCCACCAGATAGCGAAACCCTCGCTTGATCGGGATCTAAGTGCTATCGGTGCACCAGACCTAATTCACTCAGGTGATAGCCAGATTCCGTAACAAATAGGGATACCGCTGATGATGTGGGCGAGGCTGACTGGTGCACGGTTACTGATAAATCGCGTGCAAGCCCATCAACGCCATCAACCATCGCACCCGATGATGACCCACGTGATACCCTTGTCGCCGGATCCAGCGCGCCATCTGGCAGCTGCCATAATGGGGAGTGACGATAAATGGCTCATCAATGAAACGCATCAGCTGGAGGTTCAGCGGGGGGTCCCCTTTGGGAGCATAATACCAGCTCGCGCGGCTGATGGAGAGCAACTGACACTGCGTCTTGATACACAGTTGCTTATGAAATGGCTCAATCATTTCTTGACGCCTCATAGCCCCAACCGGGTAGAGACATTAACTAAAAAATCGCGTTCCACATTCAGTTGGCCAATTTTGGCGTGCAACTCATGGAAATTCGCCTAGTGATCGGCAACGCGTTTCTCCAGCTTCCCAGAAAACCCCGCCTACAGGGCAGCCAGGGCTTCACGTTTCCAGCGATGAATCACGGTCCCATGGACGCCATACTTTGAAACCAGCTCCGAGATCGGCGCATCTTCCCTGAGCACCGCCAACGCGCCTTTGGCCTTAAAATTCGCAGGATGATTCTTGCGGGTTTGACTCATAATTTATGCCCCTCCTTTGGGCACAACTTGTTAAGCCTCTGTCAGA
Source organism: Nitrospirales bacterium (assembly GCA_029261235.1). GTDB lineage: Bacteria > Nitrospirota > Nitrospiria > Nitrospirales > UBA8639 > Nitrospira_E. The sequence continues at coordinate 2,983 of JAJDBS010000208.1, read as the reverse complement.
ATTCCTGAGACCACCTCTCCCCTTCCTCATCGGAAAAGATGCCCGCTACCGCTTGCCTCCGAAGCCGATCTTCACTATAGACACATAACAGTTTCTTCATTCAATTATTTAAGCATTGCCGGGTTTCGGCCCGGCAGCCGAGATCCTTTTCTTTCGGGAAAAGGATCCAAAACCATTGCAGCCCAATTCGGCCTTTTTAAATTAAGTGGAGTAGGAAAAGGGAAGCTGGCCCAGCTCGCGGAGTCTATCCTGAGTAATGTCGAACGGCTCAAACAAGGCCCTCCATCATTTGAAGAGCGTCCGCCCGAAGGGCCGAACAGCAGACGTCGATTTGAAGGAAAAGGAGATAAAGAAACCTCTCAATTCGCTTTCGACTTCGCTCACGTCTACCCCTACATCACCATTCGCTGTCGCATGGCAAGACTTACCTCAGGACCCTTGTATCTTGGACATCGAGACTTTGGTGCTGCAAACAGTCGCGTCATTCAATCGCCCTTACACCGAGCGGCAAAGCTCTCAACAAAAGATCTCCCTCCTTTTCAAAGAAACCATGTTCAATGCACTGAGGCAGGGGGCGATTGAAGCACTCAACGCTGGTTAACGAAATGGCGGAAACTCATCAAACAATGGGTCGAAATCCGGCTCTGGAATCCGATAACCTTTTAACCAACCTTTGAGCCGCTTCACATCCCGAAATGCCCGCAAGTCTCGCTGGACACGTGTGATCATGCCCTGTGTCGTGCGCATATCCTGTTTGAGCAACCCAATCATGCGTTTAGGAGAAAGCGACTCGAAGGGAGAGGCATTGAGCATCCGACGGACTTCACTTTCCCGGAGAAAGACCTCTTTTTCCAACTCGCGCAACTGGTCGCTGAGGATTGTATTGTAATGTTTGAGGCGGTCGGCATTGAGGTTATTTAGTTGACTCTGGTCTATCTGCTCGATAGCGAGTTGTAGTTCCAGCAGTTTCAGCAAGTCCTTGTTGCCGTAAGCGACGGTCACTTGCTGCATCAATTCGGTTTTGCGTTCGCGCTCTGCCGGCTCAGGTTCACGGTCAGGGTGCAAGGCGCCGACCAGTCGGCGATACACGGCCTGGATGGACTTACTGACGTTGACAGCTTCGTCCGCTTCTTTGGCTCGTTGTTGGGAATTTTCCTTGGACTGCGGACGTTTGGCTGCTTCCTGTTCAGCCTGTTCTTGTTGTTGCTTGAGCTTCTCTACGAAGCGTTTGGCAGTGCCTTGCGGGTCTTTGATGTCAATTTCAGCATCATCCACCGAGACACCAAATTGTTGTTCAAACATCGCTTTCATCATTTCAAGCGTCATGTCGTCGCTAGCCTGATCCAGTGAGTCGAAATCTTCGCCGCTGTATTTGTTGTAAAGATCTTTCAAGTCATCGCGCTGGTTGAGGGTAATAAGTTCTTTACAGGTTTTGGTGATCAGCTGGCTGAGTTTATCTTGCTGACTGGCGGTGAATTTGTAGCTGGTGAATTGTTGATCGAACAGTAAGACCATGTCGGCTTGACGTTCGTGCAAGGTCTTGCGTAAAGGCTCCAGCTTTTGAACGGCATCCTGGCTACATTGCTCAAAGGCTTCCTGCCATTCCCTTAGCACTTTTTTCTGCGCGGCGATATTCTTGATCAAGAGGTTGAATTGTTTTTGTGCCGGGGAAAGCGGTGCGTGTGCGGTGACGGTCTTGATAGGAATAACTTTGTGGGCTGACATGGGGTCTTTCTGAAAATGATACCCCGGGTAGTCTGGCATCAGATCGGGCTGTGTTTCAGCAGGAAATCAACGAAGCTGCGATTGGCCCGTGACAAAGAGCTTTCCCGCCTCCACGCGATGCACAAGACGGGAAGAGGAATATTCAAGGGTCTTTTTGAGTGGGCCAAAACGTACCAAAGAACCCGATGCAGGGTCAAACCACTGCCCCTGCTGGCTGAAAGTCGGTGACGCGCGCGGCCAAGCGTTGCAGAAATACAAGCAGGCTGATCACCAGATCAATGGGCCCATCACGATATGACGTTTTGCGTGGACGGACAACTACGTCGGGCGGGCGCCGGCACAGCCGTTTGTGGCCGAAGGCTTGGCGCGTGAGATCGCGACACAGACGTTCAAGTTCCTACCGCTGATGGGAAGCACAAGACATATCGGCATGCAAGCTAAGCCCCTAGACACTGACGCAGTCCACGAGTTACGGGACCTCTAGACTGGCAAGGCACAACGAGGAGTCGGCAGACCTCCTGCATGCCAGAGCGTTAAGTACCACCTGCGACGTTCATGGCTTTCGAAGCTACCGTCTGCAAGAACTTGTCTTCTTCGTCATGTTTTTTTTGCCAGCATCATCATTTCCAAGTAGACTGATGCACAGTCCGAAATCAGAATCATTCACCCCCGTTGTGCCAGATTTGATGAGAAGAAGACCTATGGAAACGCTATGAAATTTGAAAAATATCCCATTTCAGATGCTTTGAAAGATAACCTGACCCGACTCGGGTTTGTGAAAACAACGGACATCCAATTTAAAGCAATGCCCTCAATCATGGCAGGGGAAGATGTCCTGGCCATCGCCCAAACAGGAACAGGAAAAACGGCCGCATTTGCTATCCCGATCATTAATCAGATTGACCAATGGAAAAGGAGCCAACGCTCCGATGGCATCCAATGTATTGTCATGGTACCGACACACGAACTGGCGATGCAGATTGGAGAGGTCTTTGCCCAGCTTTCCAAGCACACCAAGGTCAAGGCGTTTGCCATGTATGGCGGCGTTGAGCAGGACCCGCAGATACAAACACTTCAGAAGGGCATCGATGTGCTCATTACAACACCCGGCCGACTGTTTGATCTGATCAGTCAGGGGTATGTTCTGCTGAACCGAGTCCAAACCCTTGTGTTGGATGAAGCCGATCACATGCTCGATCTCGGATTTATTGGAGATATTCATTCGATCAAAACAAAGCTACCACTCAACCATCAAACT
>JAJDBS010000207.1 GCA_029261235.1 Nitrospirales bacterium | reverse complement strand
CGCAAGCATTTCCTCATTTTGTCAACCATGCTCATGAATCATCGCCACGTTGACTTTCAAGAAAATTCTCGGCTATCGTATCGCATGTCTTTGCATTTTTCTTCAGAAGAGCCCGACGCGTTTCCCATACCGGATATCGTGCCGATCTTTCCGCTCCCAACAGTCGTATTTTTCCCGAAAACCTATTTGCCCCTGCACATTTTTGAACCTCGATATCGAGAAATGATTCAGGAAGCGTCTGCAGAAGGACAGTGCATCGGTATGGCGCTCCTTAAAGATGGATGGGAAGACCAATACGAAGACGAACCACCGATTTATCCCATCGGGTGCGTGGGACGGATTATTAGCTCTCACAAACTATCAGATGGTCGCTATAACATTGTCTTGCAAGGGTTACAACGGTGTACCTATCAAGAGCAGACGGTCATGACGAAATATCGACAAGCCCGAATGACGCCCTATATTCCTCATGCGACGACATCATTAACGTCAGAGATCCGTCAACATCTGGAAAAAACTGCGCAGGAATACCTCACATCCAAGAAGGCCAACGAACTCTGTGACATCATTAGTTCCGTCAACCTCACTGATCCTATTCTTGTGCATAATCTCTCGGCCGGACTTGACCTGTCACCGAACGAAAAGCAATTTTTGCTCGAATCGGACGACCTTCCACAGCAAGCGCGCCGACTCATCGACTTAATCCGATTCAAACTCGCTGATCTCCAAACACAGGGCTAAACATATGTCGTCTTCTGCTGCCATTGAAGTTTCCAACCTCGGCAAAGTGTATGATTCTGTTGAAGCAGTCAAAAATCTTTCATTGACTGTACAGCACGGGGAAATTTTCGGACTCTTAGGACCAAACGGAGCAGGAAAAAGTACGACGCTCAGAATCCTGATTACCACACTCAATCCCACAACCGGCACGGCCACCATTCTCGGACACGATGTCGTCAAAGAAGCTGACACGGTTCGGCGTCTCATTGGCTATGTGGCACAAGAACGCGCGATTGATCGATTTCTGACCGGACGAGAACACCTGCTGCTCTTTGCCGAACTCTATCATATACCCAAGCAAGAGGCGCTGAGCCGAATCACCTCGCTCCTGAAGCTTGTCAACCTAGAGGACGATGCCGACCGAGTCGCGAAAGGCTACTCGGGGGGCATGAAGCGAAAACTCGATATTGCATGCGGATTGCTCCCGCATCCGAAAATACTCTTTCTTGATGAACCAACGCTAGGATTAGATGTCCAAAGCCGACTGAATATTTGGGAGCATATTCGACAGTTACAACAGCAAGGCATCACCATCGTCATCACCACGAATTACTTAGATGAAGCCGACCAACTTTGTGATCGAATTGCGATCATTGATCGCGGAGAAGTCCGAGCAATGGGTTCGCCTAAAGACCTCAAAGCGAGTCTTGGGGGAGATGGGGTGTGGCTAACCCTCAGCGACGCCACTCCAGAAGTCCTAGATCAACTGACCACGGCACTTCAGGCCTTGCCCTTTGTTCGAGCGATCCGTCCTAGGGACAATGGTCTGGACATCCGCGTGGACGGTCCCGAGAAAGCATTGCCTAGTATCATGGAAACGACCAATACCATCGCCGGTTGCCGATTAGATGGTATTGAATATCATCGACCCCGCTTAGATGATGTCTTTGTGGCCCACACTGGGCGCTCTCTCAAAGACGAACCTCCTGCCTCTACAGAAACCTAAAGCTCTAGAAAAGATTGATCTCGTAGGAATACGCTCGTTATGAATGAACAAATACAAGAAGTCCTCGCCCTAACCAATCGGTGGGTCAAACGGCTCAGTCGAGAAAAATTCAGCATGCTTTTTACCCTGGCTCAGCCGATGATTTTTTGGCTCATTTTCTTTGGCAACTTATTCCAAAAAGCCGCTGACATCCAAGTGCTGCAAGCCCCAAACTACATGAGCTTTCTCGCTGCTGGGGTCGTGGTAATGACTGTGCTCAACAATGGATTGGCCGGAGGCATAGATTTGCTGTTCGATAAAGAAAATGGATTTCTCGAACGCCTGATGTCCACACCTATTAAGCGCTCTTCAGTTATTCTCAGCCGTTTTCTCTTTGTCATGGCCATTACGGGAATGCAAATTCTTGTCATTTTAGCCGTGGCGTTTCTCTTTGGCGTCATTCCAGAAACCGGCCTTTTGGGCATTACCGTCATCCTTCTCATCGGCATGCTATTTGGAGTCGGATTAACCGCCATTTCTATGGCCATGGCCTTTACCGTCAAAAGTCATGGAGATTTCTTCTCAGTCCTCGGCTTTCTTTCCCTACCTATGATTTTTCTGAGCTCGGCGTTAGTGCCATTGGCTGCCATGCCCGGTTGGATGCAAGCCTTGGCATTCTTCAATCCCATGACGTGGGTCATTGATGCCGTCCGTCCCCTCATTATCGCTGGTTGGAGTCAAGCACTCCCGCAAGTTGGCATGGCGCTCGTCGTCCTGATCGCCTTTGATGCCTTGTGTCTCTACGGCGGGGCAAAAGCTTTTAAACGGTCCGTCGGCTAACCCTCTACCCAATTGAATACGATCGAATCATTGTTCAACTGTACTTCATCAAAGCAAGCATCTCTCGTCCAATAGTTTTATTGTGAGTCTTCCTCCAGACAGCACCATCCACGCGCTCCTTCGGTTACTATCCGACCCTAACGAAAAGGTCGCGGCGACCATCCAAGACGAACTAGCACGTCTTGGCACACCTGTCCTCCCGTTTCTCGAACAAACTGGAACAGACGAGGCCCTGTTGCAACCGCGACTGGCCTCCATCAAAGAAGAAATACGCTTTGGACAAGTCAAAGATGAATTTCAAGCATTTGTCTCTCGAAACGCCAGACAAGGCGATTGGGAGCATGGCGCCTTCTTGATAGCCAAACTCGCATACCCCGATCTCTCCATTCCACATTACGTCGAATGTCTTGATCAGCTGGCCGAAGAATTTCGCACCAAGTGGCATGCAGCTGAAGCCCCATCAGCAAAAGCCGCGCGATTGCTCAGCAACTTCCTCTTTAAAGATAAAGGCTTTTCGGGGAATCGCGAGGAATATTATGAGCCGGATAATAGCTTCGTCAACCGTGTGATTGAAACCCGCCAAGGCATTCCAATCAGCTTGTCAGCGCTGTATGTCTTTGTTGGAAAACGCCTAGAACTACCAGTTGTTGGGGTGGGCATGCCAGGACACTTTCTGGTCAAACTTGAAGGCGAGACGCCGGCACAATTCGTGGATTGTTTTAATGGAGGCACGATCCTGAGTGAGAAAGACTGCGAACAATTTATTACCGCTTCAGGTGTGGCCTATGACCCTAGTTTTCTGGAAAAGAGTTCAACTCCAACCATGTTGGCACGCATGCTCAGAAATTTGTTGAGTATTTATGAACAGGAGTCTCACGAACAAATGGCCCGCCGCGTCCGAGCCTTCCTCGAATTGCTAGATAACGAACCACTCGATCCATAATCATCTCGCTAACATCTTTTTTTACCGCCCACTTAGATCCCCAGCAACAGAACTGAACGTAACCGCCACGCGTGAAAATGGTTACTCCGTCCTATTTCTCTAGAACAGCCGAAGAGGACTTAGATTCTGTGAGTCCAGCATAACTAAGCCTGGATAGGAGAAAGATCCGTTAGGTCTTTGGCCAGATGCGGTTGACCCATTGCTTCACCTTCGAAACCTCTGCTGTCGCCACATCATGATTCACGAGCAACGACGAGGCCACAGCAAGAAAACCTTTGGCAATGGACGATTTGGGAGATTCGATAACTATTGGACAACCCGAATTCACGGCTTTGTTCGCCCGGGGAAAGTCATTGGGTATCATCCAAGAGGTTTTATGCGCGCAAGTGTCTTCCGCCTCTTTCAGCATACGACTTTCGTTTTTGATATAGCGATTGAGCATCCAGTCTATCTTTTCAGTCGGGATCCCCCCCCGCTTGAGAAATTCCAAAACGACCTTCGTTCGCTTGAGGACGGGAAACGTAAGAGTTGAGACCACAACGATGCGAGATGAGGCTCCAATAGCTGCCGTCGTCGTGGCGTCCAACGTGTGCCCGCAGTCGATCAAAACGAAGTCAAACCGAGATCGAAGAGTAGAGATTATGGGTTCAACCAACTCTGAAGCCATTTTTTTAATCTGAAAATCAGTATTTCCGGAAGAGAGGAAATGGAGGCCTGAGTTGTGTTTGACCAAGAACCTATTGACGGTTGTCTCGTCTATTTTGGTGATCGTGGTCCCAAGTTCACGCAGCGAATGAGAAAGGCTGGTATTAATGAAAAGTTCAAGATCTCCTGCTTGTTGATTCAATTCAAGTAAAACCACTGAAGAGGCTTCTTTCATCTGCTGAAGACCTATTCCCAAATTGACAACCGTCGTCGTCGTACCGACACCTCCACCTCCACCTAAAAAACTGATCACACCTCTCGCACGTTGTCTTCGCTTTTTGGCCTTTTTCCCTTTCTCAAGAGCATATCGATCCAGGGCAGTCGAAATTTTCTTCATATCTAGGGGAGCTGGGAAAAAATCTTTGACCCCGACCTGAAAAGCCTTTTTTGCCAAACTGACGTCATCGACTTCACTGATCAAGAAAACATCCAGCCCATCCTCGCGTCGCGTCAACGATTCTATGAGGGAAAATGTGGGATGATGATCATACCCAGCCTCCACGATTAACAGTTCCGGCGCGGATACTTTTCCAGCCCTCTCTGGTAACAGGGAAAAATGAGGATGGTCCGTAATAATCTTCTCAAAAAATCTGTTTTTGGCACGAGTGAGAAGCCGAAGTTCTACGAGAATGTCATTGGGGTTATGAGAAGCCTTGGGTATAGCCCTTTCTTCTCCCTGATACGTTGATGGCCATGCCTGTGTTTTCATCGTGCCCTTACCTTTGTTCTGTCCCCAGACGGTGCAAGTTGGAATGGTAACGCAGGCTCAATATGGCCACGTCTCATGTTGTGCCCTATTTTCATCTAAGAGCCTGCCAAGATTCCTTCTAAGCGCCAAAGCGTCCCAAATGAATGTGGATCTGATACAGAACCCGCATCAATTGTCGTCCCTAGCCTTTTATTACACAGTGAGGCTGGTCTTGCTATGAAGGCACATACCCCGCATATAAATTCTTCGGATCATAGAAAGTATTTCTTTACCTCATCGGTTACGCACCTTTATTGCAAAACGACAATTCTACGTAAAACCTTGATTCAGCGACCCAACAGCGCCATGCACACAAATAGCTAGGCTTCTAACAACATAACCTTGAATCCTTTTCCCTCCACCATCGAAAAAATTCCAAGTCGTGCACTTCAGAAACCGTCGAATATTGACGATTATCGACAGTACCATCATAATAAGAATTGGAGCTGACATAGATTAGGTATAAACCAGGTCAGCGCCTTAAATCGGCTCTTCCAACAAGCATTAAAGATGACATCGCCAGTTCTATTATTTTTTCTTGCTGGTGAACTTGGGAAATTGATGAATCGTTTTGTGTGGAAATATAAGATGGACCTGAAATTCCCTAGCCTATTTATGGCTTGCTAAAAAAATCATGTTCCCTGATTCGCTCAGCTTCCCACGAGGAATTGGAGGCTTCTTTCCACACTGAAACATGCCAAAACCACGCATCTGCTAAGGCATGTCATCGTCGACTTAAGTCAAGTTAATTTTATCGACAGTATAGCCATTGAACGTTTGGTGACCACATGCCAGCCCCGCCAACAAGCCTCCATGCTGTTCGCCCTCACTGGCCAACACGGTGAGGTCGAGACAGGTTTGAAAGGCATTAAGTTTGAATCAAGGGTTCCGACTGTTATGACAGTGGAAGGCTCACTAGCCTTACCACCGTGGCAACATATCTTCTAAAGGAGCTCTGATGTCCGAACAAGGTACTCAAGCACCTCACATTACGATCACCGAAACCATACTCCGGCTTTACGTCTTTCTCGGTCAATATATCGACCGCTGTTTAGATGAAGAGCACAGACGATCTCTTCCCGAACAAGAGTTTCAAGAACATTTGGCCACCACACACGACCAAGTTGTTGCATTACTCACAACAAACCGTGTCGTGAAAGACAAAGCTGACATCGAATTTCAACAAGTGACTGATATGTGTCAGGATTATCTAAAACATTCGGGGAACGAAGAGCAGCAATCTGTCCTGAAAAAAGAACGTGAAATCCTACGAGTGAAAATGCTGACGTTGAGTGATTTATTAGCCGTTTTTCGATCTGCGTAGCTCATTCAATTTCTTTCCTTCTGCCAACTTCCGGCCTCCAGATTGACCGCCAAAAAAATCGTGTGCTAACGTTGAGCTTCGGGTTTTCCCTAGGGGATCGTTGCCCCACAAAAATGAGGATAAAGGAGCCTGAACCATTTCACCGGCATTCATCAACATGGCTGATTCAGTTGCTGAACACATTGCGGCGTTGGACGATGAAGACTGGGGAGTCCGGGAAGACGCAGCAGTCGCTCTCGGCCAATTTGATGATCCTCGAAGTGTCCAGCCTCTAATTCGTCTTCTCCGAGACTCGGATCATGCCGTTAGAGCAGCGGCAACTTCCTCTTTGACGGCTATGGGTCAACCAGCTGTTCTATCTTTAGGCTTTTGCCTTAGTGATCCGAACCTTCAAGTCCAAGAAGCGGCTGCGTCTATTCTAGGGCTCATCGCGGATGAACAAGTGTTCGAGCCCTTGCTCTCAGCTCTCCTCAATCCCAATTGGATTGTCAGGATGTCTGCGGCCAAAGGACTCTCTCGCATCAAAGACCCTCGATCGATCGATACATTCATTTTATTGCTTCAAGATAAGGTCCCAGCTGTTCGTGATGAAGCCTGCCGCGCTCTACAAACCATAGGTGAACCTTGTATCCCACCCCTCTTAAAAAGTTTACAAGACCCAAATTGGAAGATTCGGTTGCGAGCCATTGAGGCCCTCGCCCTCTTGAAACCTCAAGTGGCAGTGGCGCCATTGATGGATCTTGTGGCAAACGATTCCGACACAGCCGTCAGGCAAGACGCGGTCCGTGCTTTGGGTCAAATGGGTAACACCCATGCTATTCCACTCATATTGGATTCGCTCACCACGCCTTCTTTGCAAATAAAAGCCATTGAGGCCTTAGGGAGCTTGCGAGCCGACGAAGCTCTTCCACACTTGATCGCTCTCGTGAAATCGCTTCCGTCAGATGCCTACGAAGACCGCATGGAAGGTTGTACAGACCCTCAATATAAGGAAGAGCTCCCTCCTTTAGAGGCTGCAGTGAAAGCGCTGGCGAAAATTGGCGAC
>JAJDBS010000206.1 GCA_029261235.1 Nitrospirales bacterium | reverse complement strand
CAACCTGACCAATATTGTGGATGTCCATATTCGTTCACTTCGTACGAAGATCGATAAAGATTTCTCGATTCCCCTCATTCATACCGTTCGTGGTGTAGGCTATGTCTTGAAAGTCCCAAACACGTAACCAATGCCCTCCTTTCGCAAACGTATTCGGTGGTCGAGCATCTCACTCATCACCATTCTACTCCTAATATTTAGTATTGCCTTATATAGCATCCTCTCCTTCCTCCTACATCAGCATATTGATGCTCAATTACTATCTATCGTTCAAAGTCAGTCCGATCGGGTTAAAAAGGAAACCGGAGAAATCGAAGAAATTCTTCGGAAGAATTCCCGCGATGATACGGATGATGACCATCTGGAAAAGGAAGACTATGAACTACGGGAGGCGATTCGTGACAGCGTGGTCTTAAATCGGGAAGGCACCGTGCAATGGAAAGGGGAAGGAGTCGGAGCAGTCACCCAACTCGATCCCCTTCTATTCAACCAAGTTTTACAGGGACAAACCACGTATGAAACCCTCTCTCGTCCGACAGATTCTCCTGTCCGTAGAATCTCATTTCCGATCAGCTCCCAAGGAAAGGTTGTATATGTCCTCCAAACGCGGGCTTCCCTGGAGCTGGTCAATGAAACCTTGTACTGGCTGATCCTCACGTTGGGAGCGGCTACCATCGGAATTGTCGTGTTTGGTTGGGTGGGCAGTCATTGGGTTGCGCGTATGGCTCTTTCCCCGATAGAGACCCTCGGAGAAACGGCGGCCAACGTCTCAGCGCAATCCCTTGATACTCGTGTCGTGCTTGATGCCCCCTACCAGGAATTTCAACAATTGGCCGAAAGTTTCAATAGCATGTTCGAGCGATTGCAGCGGGCATTTGAATCACAACGTCGGTTTGTGGGAGATGCAGCCCATGAATTACGAACGCCTCTTACGGCCATGAAAGGAAATGTGGAGGTCGCCCTACAACGAGACCGTTCACGTGAAGAATATCAAGATGTGCTCGCTACGAGCTTAGGGCAAGTGGAACACATGGCCCGTTTGGTCAAATCTCTCCTGACTCTGACCAAGTTTGCGGGAGAACACCCTCCAATTGATTTAAAACCGATCCTCATGGAACCCTTAATCAAGGACTTGGTGTCGGAATTGTCGATACTAGCAGAAGAAAAAGGCTGTCTTTTGACAGCTCTTCTTCAAGATGTTCCCCCCATTCTCGGAGATGGTGGCCAACTGAAACAACTGGTGATTAATTTACTTGATAATGCAATTCGTCATACTTCTATGGGTGGAACCGTGACCGTGGGCTTGAAATCCTCAGAAGATCAGGTGTGCTTCACCGTCAAAGATACCGGATCAGGAATTCCGGCAGAGCATCTTTCTCGTATATTTGAACGTTTCTACCGAGCCGATCATGCAAGGGATCGGGAGAGTGGTGGGACGGGACTCGGCCTAGCCATAGCCCAAGAAATAGTTCTTGCCCATCACGGAACTATTAGTGTGAAGAGTCAAGTTGGACAGGGCTCCGTATTTATGGTCAGTTTCCCTGCCAGCTGAAGTTCTCTTACACAAACCATTCTGAATTATTCGCACACATTACTTATACCCCTTTGCCTTGTGAGTTCAACTGCTCGCTGCAACCATGCCTGAAATTTCTCCGCAGGTGTTTCGTATGCAAATCTCTTCCAGCCACCAATCCGAAACAAGTCCTAAACAGGTTTTTCTTGCCCTACCATTTAGGGAAAGCCTTTCTCAGGAAGGCCTTTTCACCTACAGGACCACTGACTATGAATCAGCTGCTCTGATTCTTAGTGAGCTTTACATAGTTCACAGCGATGTAATTCTCATTTCCGATCAGTTACCTCCATTTAGAAGGCTAATAACCACGAGAAGACCATTCAGCCATAGGTGAGAACGGAGCCGTAACTAGTCTTCGTCAGAGTTTTGGCCATCGAATTCGATATGGCTGAGATAAGGACTAAAGGAGATACTTTCGGCAACTCTACCGGTCACTTTATTGATTAATGTCAGCTTTCAACCTATATAGAGAGTAGAATCTGAAATCTAACTGTGACATTGAGAATCCACCAAATTGACTTTCTACAATTTTGGAGAATCTCTGTTCATTGGGGTAGGAGTTTTACTATCGAAAAAGGGTTTCCTTTGCTGTGTGCGAAATGGCGAATACACCAGGATATTTTAAAGATGGGGTAACATCCAACTCTTGGAGAATATGACAACTGAACGTGTAAAACTTCAAACAAAGACCGTTGCCCATACAGACCTAATTGCCTTGGATCGAAGGCTGTAATGGCGATTGCCATCAAGAGCCGAGAATCTAGGAGAGAACTAAAGACCTCTCTACAAAATTTTTGGTATTCTCGTCCGTCGTGACAAGGATCAGCGTCCAAGGAATATCTTTTGAGCTCAGATTCTGCAGAAGGGACTCCCGAATATGATTGGGAATTTCATGCATCCCGCCATCCAAGATTAATAGAGGAGGGCGAGTGATAATAGCTCTCGCCAACAATATTCGTAATCGTTGACTCGGCGTAAAATCTTTCCCGCGTTCCTTCACTATCGTCTCTACCCCATTAGGGAATTCTTCAAGTTCCTTATCCAATTGCGTCAGATTAAAGGCCCACAACATATCCTTTGACTGGAGTCCCGGCCGTCCCACCATAATATTGTCAGCCACCGATCCTTCAAATAAGCTCAAATCCCTCCCAAAGACAATAGCCCGCTGAGCATTAAGCTGTTCACGGGAAAGTGTTTTCAGGTCAACGCTATTATATCGGACGACCCCCGTGTGAGGCCGATGGAGCCCCGCTAACACTAATGACGTACGATGGCGCACTGATTCCGTTGAACAGACTAACGCCACTTTTTCACCAGGCAATACGTCAACGTTGGCTGTTGTTTGATGCTGGGGTGACTCACTGGCCCAACTCATCTGGCCGCACGTCAGATGGATTCCAGCGGGATCTGATGGATACATAGCGAAGTCTGACTCTTCGGAGATGGTGTCCTTG
>JAJDBS010000205.1 GCA_029261235.1 Nitrospirales bacterium | reverse complement strand
TGATCGAAGACTGGAGACGCCTGTATAATCACGAACGGCCACACAGTGCGCTCGGCTACCAAGTGCCCGCGGCTGTCTTTGAGGGAGCCATCATCCGGAAAACCTAACAGCCGAACTGGCCAAAGAATGGGGGCAGTTCAGCAGTTTGGAGAAAAATAAAGCAAGGATATCATGCCTTATTTGGAAAGCGAACTACGATTTCAGGCAGTCTTTCATGGAGCCAATGATGCCATTGTGTTAGCCAATTATCTTGCCCCCTCGGTAGCGGGAAGCTCAAGTTATAGGCATGAAATATTTCCAAGCCACTGGGAAGATGGAGCTCTGCGAAAAGCCCTCTCGGTCTATGGGCAACAATAAAATAGCCAGCAATTTTTCATTGGATTGCCCTTTAATTTCTGCAACAAAGTCCCCCATCCCTCTTGATCCAGATTCATCCGAGACATGATACTTTGTGAATCCAAAGGAGCGATGTAGAACCTCAGCCTTGAAGAAGCCTGGATTCATAATAGGCAGCCACGAAAAAAATATTCCTTTGGTGAATTCAAGTTCGAAGTGCACCCTCTTCTCGGTTAGGTTAATTCATATTCTTCAGCAGCTTCAATTTCACCGTATTTAAATAATGTTGAAATTTTCACGGAGAAAACCAAACGCCCTCCGAATTCCAATGAACTTCAATTGATCCTCACCCTCCCTCTATTTTGAATTCTACAATAAATTTACTGTTCAAATTTTACCTTGGATTCACTCTTCTCCGATAAGGATGCTTCTCGGTTTTCAACCTATAGGAATCTATCACTGGTCCTCCCCTGATTCTATGGATAGGGTAGTAATGAGTTTGTGATTTCTGTTTGGCATACATACACGGCGCGTCATTGACGATTCGTTGTTCGAGCATCCTGTCGTGGCACATCTGACATCAATGATTCTTGAATAGCTTGGGTTGAAGTCTAAGAAACTTATAGTGTCGCCCATGTATTGGGCTAAAATACGGAAGATCCTCAGAATCTCACAAGCATAATTTAGGCATTTTTCGATTTGGCGGATGCGGGGCAGAGAATTGTGTTTCACCGTCACGAACTAGGAAGTACTTGAGTCACTTTGGGGAAACTTGGCCCTTCAATATTTTCACCATTGAGCCCCTCTCATACATGGATATGCTGTTCCTGGAGAACGTAGGGTAAAGAGATTCTTACAGGTTCGCGGTGGGGCTAGAAGGAACCTTACGTGTTTTTGGGTACCTTGTATGACCTTTTATGAGGAGACAGAGTTGACGGAAATTGCAGTAAGTGGCTGTAACTCGCTAGTCGGGACAAAGACCGATTGAATCGTGAAGGCTACTCATGAAGGATTCTTTCAATATTGTGTCAATAAGGTGGAAGTAGGCATAAATAATTAGGTTTTTGGTAGTAAAAGTGGCGACTTGCGATTTCTAAAGATTTGGCGGTATCCTTTGGAGGACGTCATTGCACGACGATATGGTTCGCCAGTATTGCGTGACAGCGTCCTTTCAGGGAAGAGACGACGCAGCACGGTCAGCCTATACTCTGTACGAGCTGACTCATGTTCACACCCACGTCGTCCGAGCATTACACGTAATAAGAATTTTTGGTACTTCGGTCCGGTGCTAGTAGTAGCTATGGGTATGATGGAATCGTGCCTGTCTGACTATATATTGTTGGAAGTGGAGTCAAAGGGCGTTTAATGGCTCTCCTTGCTCAAGAACATCGTTGCGGGGTGGTGTGCGTTAGATTTGGGTTCCAGGGCCTCTGATGTGAAAGAAGACGGCATTGGCTGTGATGATCACATAAAGGACTTCCTAGGATAGGAAGACCGCAAACCTCCAAAGGCATTTGGTGGAATGTATTGTTTTACTTTATTCTTTAAACATGTAATTAGGTTTTACCTAAGAGAATCTTCCCATGAAAATTGAGACTGTCTATTACCGACTTCTAACCTTGCTTGCAGTAATTGCATGCTTCGGTAGCTTGGCGGTCAAACCTTCCTTTGCTCAGTTTTTAGAGCCGCCAAGGCCGGGTCAGGTCTATAAGGATTTTGTTTTTGCTCCTAATCTGGATACCGAATATCGTGTCACTGATCCAGATGCTACCAATCCCGGTTCTGCGCCCTTCCTAACTAATCCCATCCTCACCCTAAACATTGACGACCTGCAGGGTGCCACACGCGCTGAGGCTATCTTTAATACTTGGGGCGGGCATATGGGTACTTCTGGGAAAGGTTTCTCTGTCAACGGCAGTGCGACCATCACGATGCCAGAGTTGGCTTCAACTCCTGACGACGGTCGGTGCTATATGTTTCAGGCGAACTTCACGGTCGACATCCCCCTCCTAGACTTACTGGAAGGAAGCAACACCTTCGAAGGGTTTTCCGATAATCAGATAGGAACCTGCACCGCGGCACCGTATAACTGGGGCCAGTGGGGGTGGTACGAAATTCGGGTGCGGGTGTATTACGACGCTGAAGTCAAAGCTCATCCTACCGGCTCGATTACCTCACATACCTCAGGGGCAACCATCGTGGATAATCCGACGATCAGCGTCGCGGCCCAGAGTCCGTCGGGGATCCAAAAGGTACAGGTCCTGGCCTATGTGGACGACTACGATACCGATGGCGATGGGCGCTTTCCGGCCTATCAGGGAAACTATCATCGAGACAAGTTTGACCATTTGAATCCAGATCTTCTCGGGTTTCGCGAACATGTGGGCACTGACGAGTCATTCCCCTATGACCTGCCTTGGGATACGACCTATGTCCCAGATCAGGAGGTAGGTGCGGTCAAATTTATCGCGCGGATTCAAGACGACAACGACGTTTGGTATGTGACCGATGAAGTGCGGGATCTCACCCTGGAACGGGTGGGGACCTCGGTCCAATTGTACACCGGTGCCGGATATACCCATGAATTCCGTGTCCGCGACGGGGGCACGAGAACTGTGACGATCACCATTCCACCTACGGTAGACCTGACAGAGGCCATCGAGGCGCAACTGTTTTTCCCGACATGGAATGGTGATATTACGGACACAGGTTCCCTACTGCAGGTGAATACCCTCACCATCCCTGATACCTATGGGATCCCAAATTTTCGCCAAATCGATCGTATTTCGATACCCACGACTGCGCTCCTCTCTGGGGATAATGTCGTTTCTGTTAAAGTGCTCTCATTGACTCATGGGCTAGAGGTCCTGTGGCCCGGCCCCGCGTTCGTCGTGCGCTATCAGACTAGCGACACCTTGGCGGCGCCGACCGGCCTCATCGCGACAGCCGTGGACGATATGACGGTGGCGCTCGACTGGACTGACAACCTTGAGCCTGAGGTAACGGGGT
>JAJDBS010000204.1 GCA_029261235.1 Nitrospirales bacterium | reverse complement strand
TCCTTGGGTTGCTCAATCGACCTTCATTTCCAGACTTTCTTCCGTCATCTATTACGGGTTTTACGATATCACTCAGGTGCAATTGTCATTATTAGAAGAAATTGCACGAGTCACAGCCGTGACAGTCTTTTACCCGCTCGTGAAGGGAGATGCGTCTCAGTTTGCGCAACAATTCTTTGACCGTCATCTTCTCAAAGCGGGTGTTGCCCACCAATCGCTTCAAGACGATGCTCGTTCAGTCTCACAGGAGCAGAATAAGGTTTGGTCTCCTCATGTCCAAGTCGTGAATGCCGTGGGACCTGAAGGTGAGCTTACCTATACCTGCAAAGCGATGATCCACCTTGTCGAGCAATCAGGGTATGCCTGGCATGAGATTGGTGTCGTTGCGCGGAATCTAGAGCCGTACTCTTCCTTTTTAACGCGAAGCTTTGCAGAGCACCGGATTCCTTTTGAAACGACAGCAACGAGGCCGTTGTTGGAAGAACCGGTGATCAAGACCTGGTGGATACTCGCGGGGCTTCGAGAGGAACAGTATCCCTGGCGAAACGTGTTGGATGTGGTGACCTCTTTTTCCTACCAAGGCGAGTGGGTCTCTGGGGAAGGCGAATCGGTTCAATCGTATTCCAATCTCTGGATTCGCATTGTTCGTCATTTTCGTTTGGTCGGGGGAGTGAAGGATTGGGAGCGTCTGGCCTATCTCGCTCAGGATTCTGACGCCATTCAAGAGTGGCAGCAAGTCAGTAATGTGCCGTTGGAGCAAGCCACTCATGCTTTACAAGTGTTTGCCGAAGTTGTGGCAGGCCTGGTTGCTGATTGCGAAACTCTTCCTGCAGAAGGTCCTATAGGGGAATTGACTCATGCATTTGAACAGCTTGCCGAACGACATCTAGGCGTTCCGGTCAATCATTCGTCTGTCCCTCAAGAGGGGACACACGATCTATCAAGTGAATCTCTCATTGACGAGTTTGAGCAGGCCCTCAATTCCTTGCGACAACTTGATCGCTTAGACCGACAGGTTTCTTGGGGGAAATGGCTAGATGTGTTTCGTTCTGTCTTAGAGCGCACACGTCTTTCGTTGCAGGGACAATCCCCAATGGGCGTCCAAGTCTTGGATGTGATGACGGCTCGGGGGAGGCCGTTTAGAGCTCTATTTGTGCTAGGGCTGAATGATCATGTCTTTCCACGTGTTGTGCGAGAAGATGCGTTTTTACGTGATCGTGATCGGAAGGTGTTGGCCGAAAGTCTGGGCTATAAAATTGATGAAAAAATGGCCGGTTTTGATGAGGAAGCCCTGTTGTTTTCCCTTCTTCAACTTTCGGCCAGAGACCGTCTCTATTTCCTCTATCAACGCGCTGATCAGAATGGACGACCACTCATTCCGTCCTCTCTCTTGCGGGACTATCTCGATGATCATGGAGTCCAACGTGCAGATGGAGAATTGACGTTTCCTCTTGGTCTTCTCGATCGGTCGAACATGCCGAAGTTTCTTACTGATGGTGATACGCCTCAAGAATCACGGCTTCGCGTTGTTCTTGAAGGAGGTTCTCTGCAAGCAATGGCAGCTGAAGAATCTTCATGGTGGACGCTGTTTCAGAATGGAATGGAGATGATTGAGGCACTTGAACAGAGTAGAACGAAAGCCGGACCGTTTGATGGAATAACCGCTGCCAATGGGACACATTGGCAGGATCTGGTCAACCGCGGGCTTTCACCAACCGCTTTGGGAACCTATGCTCAATGTCCCATGCGCTATTGGATGACGCATGCTCTGAAGTTACAGGGCGTTCTCGACCTTGTGTCGAAAGAGCTTCCAAGCCGCGTGTGGGGAGAACTCGTTCATAAGGTTCTCTGTGAGATGTATCAACGTTTGGCCAAACAGGGATGGCCGCAACAGACGGCAAGTGCTGAGGAGAGAGCGAGCATCGTGAGCTCACAGGTACATCAGGTGTCTGAAGACTATGCTCAACGATTTGGAAACGGATATCGACTAATTTGGGATTGGATGAGGAGCCGTTTGATCCGCATGATTGTCTTGCTCATTGAACAGGATCAACGTGAATACGATGAACAAGGATTGGTGCCGTATGAATATGAAGTCGAGGCGCACGGAGAATTTGCAGGCGAAATCCAGGAGCAGACAGATTTGCTGAAAATCCGTGGGAGATTTGATCGTGTCGATAGGGCAGTTGATCACACACGTCTTCGTATTGTGGATTATAAAGTTTCCATGCGCCGCTCGTTTCAAACTGACGAATTAGATTTGGTCAGCAAAGCGCTACAGGGGCGGCAATTGCAGCCACCGTTGTATTCCCTTATGTCGCCCATCACTACTCAAGATGACGCAGTTCGTACTCGAGCGGCCATGAATACCATCACATCTGTTGATTTCCGTTACTTACGTCCGATGCAAGAGGTTTCAGTGCATGCGGCGTCATTCTCAGGAGCCATTTGGGATACAGCAACGGGGGAGCAAATCAGGCGGACCATCGATGGGTGGGTTCAAGGGATTCGTGATGGGCAGTTCTTTATCTTGCCTGGCACCTATTGCCGACATTGCCAGTATGCCTCAGCGTGCCGATTTCAGCATCATTCTTCTTGGTCACGAGCCTATCGGTTGCCTCTCGCCCGAACGTACCGACAGATTCGCAAACAGAAGGCCGCCAATGACTAATCATTCTGCTCTCTCTGATGGCGATGCGCGACAGATTGGGGAAACGACGTTTGATCGGAATGTGGTCGTCTTGGCTGGTGCCGGAACTGGCAAGACGACCTTGCTCGTGAATCGACTTCTCCATGCATTGTTGCGAGAACCGAATCCCTTTCGATTGACTGAAATGATAGCGCTGACATTTACGAATAAGGCGGCCAATGAAATGAAAGGGCGTTTACGCGAAGCATTACATGAGTTATTGACGGCTTGTCAGTCATCGATGAATAACAGTGGGATTGTGAGCGTGAAATTGCAACAATTTCAGGCGGAGTATCATGTTTCCACCGCGCATATTCAAGAGAAAGTGACGCGTGCACTTCATGATCTTGAAAAGGCTCATATTGCAACGCTCCATAGTTTTGCCGCTCATGTCTTGAGGCTCTATCCATTAGAAAGTGGAGTGGATCCACATTTCCAAGAGGATGATGGATCGCAATTCAAAGAAATATTTGCTGCGGTGTGGCAGGCATGGCTTGATGAGGCTTTAAGCGAGCATGGATCAAATCATGTGCTGTGGCAAGAGGTCTTGAATGTCGTGGATCTAGAGGGGATTCGCGAGTTTACCTTGGCTCTGTGTGATGATCTTATTTCACTCACAGACTTGAAAGGGCAATTGGATTCTCATGAGCCATTTCCTGCCATGACGTCCTGGCTCCAAGCCAACCAGCTGAGGATTGCCTCTCTCCTTGAGCGGTATGCGCAATCAAAGCCACGAAAAGTTGAACGAATGTTAGGCATTGCTGAACGAGTCTTTGGTCTGATCGAGCAAGAGGGATGGGCTGCGGCATGGAATCTCGCTGAGGACGAGAAGTCCTTGTTGGCATCTGCTCTTGGCCAAGCACCGAAGGGATGGACGGCTGAAGATTTTGAAGAAGCTCGACGAAGTGTCCAAAGCGCCCAACGTCTCGTGACTGTGGATGAAGGTTTTCTCCGTAGAGCGGTTCACTTGCTTGAGCCATGCATTCAACGCGTTCAACGACAGTATGCCGATAAAGGGTGGATTCGCTTTGATGGCCTCATCGTTCGTGTACGGAATGTATTGCGTGATTATTCATGGGTTCGCGAACAGCTCAAAAGAGAATTTCATGCGGTTATGATTGATGAATTTCAGGATACCGATCCTTTGCAATATGAAATCTTACTCTACTTGGGCGAACAAGTGGGTGATCACGGTCAGCAGTGGGATGCGATACGATTGGTTCCGGGAAAACTCTTTATTGTGGGTGATCCCAAGCAGTCGATCTATGCATTTCGTCGTGCCGATATCCAAGCATTTGATCAAGTGGTTCGTAAGCTTGTTGACGATGGTGGAGTTGTCTGCACGTTGACGACCAATTTTCGCAGTGATGCCGCGGTCTTGGACGTTGTGAACGCCGTTTTTGATCGGGTGTTTGTTCAGGAAGACAATGTTCAACCATCGAATGTGCCGTTAATGCTTGGACGACGCGAAGAGGAAGCTTTGTCCACTGCTGGAGTTGAGTTGTGTGTGATGGCCAATGGTGGAGAAGACGAGTGGGATGCCGAACGAGCCACGCGGGTAGAAGCCGAATGGTTGGCGACATGGCTACAGGATCAGTTGTCGTCTGGCGAACAATGGGTGTTGGAGAATGGAAGTCGAATTCCTCTCCGTCCTGGACATGTGGCGGTCTTATTTCGAAAATTTACGAATGCCCACGTGTATTTAGAGGCGATGCATCGTCGTGGTGTTCCGTATTTAACTGATGGTGAACGACATTTCTATCGCCGGCAGGAAGTCATTGACCTGGTGAATGTGCTACGAGTTTTGGATGATCCGACGGATGGGGTTGCCGCCGTGGGGATCTTGCGCTCGTCGTTAGGGGGAGTGCCGGATCAAGACATTATGGAGCTGGTGAGGCTTGGTCCTCTGGATATCCGTCGAACGGACAGTTGGGATGCATGGGAAAGCCAACGAAAGCCGGCCATCACAATTCTTTTCGAACAGTTGGCGGATTTGCATGTCCATGCGAAGCGAATACCTCTCCCTGAAATTATTGATCACGTCTTTGCACAACTGCCCATTGTGGAATTTGCGGCGGCATCCAGTCATGGAGAGCAGGCGGTCATGAATGTGTGGAAGCTTCGCGACCTGATGGTTGCGCAAGCGGCCGTTCCTCATCTTTCATTTTCCGGTTGGGTTCATCGATTGATTGATTCTCTCATGACGCTACCGCCTGAACCAGAAGCGTCATTGGAAGAAGAGTCCTTAGATGCCGTTCGAGTGTTATCGATTCACAAGGCCAAAGGTTTGGAGTTTCCTGTGGTGGTCTTGCCAGGGTTGCATCAGAAATCGTCGGGACGAGATCGTGGGGCGGAGGTGACCTTGGATTGGATGAGCGGGGTCTATGGCTGTACCTTTCCGCCAACCTGGAATGCGGGCCAGGTGTTGCTCAGAGAAAAGGCGCGGATACGAGAAAAGGCTGAGCAGCGGCGCGTGATGTATGTCGGCATGACTCGCGCTCGAGATCGATTGATGTTGTCTGGAGGATTACTAGCAAAACCAATTGGCGAAAGTTTTTTTGGATTTTTCCAGCATGTCGCTGATGGGGAAATCGGCAACCCTGAGCACGGCACAATTCAAATAGGTTCAGCTTCGATTCGTCACACGGTCGTGACTTCTAGCAGCCTTTCTCTATCAAAGCAATCGATTCCTGCCATCGAACCAGTGACGACTGTGCGGCATGAAGCATATGCCAAAACGTTCGAGAAAGATCGTGAGCGGAAGATAGCGTGGCAGCAGGCGTCGCAGAAAATGGCCTTCATGACTCCGTCCCTGCTGCGTCCGTCTCAGTCGATACAGGCACCGCACATTCGAGGAGTAGGAGCAACACTTGCTCGGCATCAAGTGGGAACATTGGTGCACCGACTGCTTGAACAGTGGGATTTTCAGTTAGATCACACGAATTTCCGCCAACCGTTGAAGGAATTCTGTCATTTCGCACTTGGCGATCTTGTCTATGAGGAACAACAAGCGGTTGTGTTGGAGATTGAAGGGCTGACGGGCACGTTTCTTCAATCTCCATCGTATCGTGAGATTCAACAATCCACCGTCATTGGTCGTGAAGTGCCGTTTGCCATGCCCTGGTCACATGAGGAATCACAGGCTTCAACGGATTTTCCTTCTGTGATGGAAGGCGTTATGGATGTGGTCTACGACGTGGCCGGCGATGTGTGGGTGGCGGATTATAAAACGGATAACGTTAAGGCTTCTACGGTGATTGAACACGCTGATCTGTATCGCCAACAAGCGCAGGTCTATGCTATAGCTGCTTCCCGATCCTTGGGCTTGAATATCAAAGGCTGTAAACTCATTTTTTTACGAATCGGTGAAGTGGTGACGATCATGCAAGACGTTGCCAAGGTGTCATAAGGAGGAATCTATGGCTGGTTTTCGATTTGTCATACTGAGTGTATGTTGTCTTTTCTTGCTGGTGAACCAGGGTTGTGCAGCCAAGAAGCCTGCCCCATTGATGGTGCTTGATCCTCCATCATATTCTATCGCTGAAGTGGAGCCGAATTTCACTGAAGGTAATCGATTGTTTCGTGAAGGACGTTGGGAAGGTGCAAGACAGCAATTTCAAGCTGCAGTAGACGCACAACCTGATTTGGCTGAAGCCCACTACAATTTAGCGCTGGCGATGGATTTCATGGGTGATGGTGCAGCTGCGAAGTCTCATTATATTACCGCCGCGAATCTTGCGCCTGGGCATAAAGTCATCTGGAATTCCCCGCCTCTTCGACGGTATGGGAATGTCCCCGATAAGGCTATTGAAGCCGGTGCTACTCCGGTACTTCCAGGCCTTGGTGGTGGCGGCGGCGGTGTAGGTGGTGGTGGATTCTAAGAAAATGGACAATGAGTGAGGCAAGTGCATGATTCCAATGCGCTACGCATGCAAACGGGAATCATTGGGATAGTCTTCGCGACGGCCATGCAGTGTATGATTCATTATATCATAAAGCACGCATCCTGACCCCCATACCTTAGGCCGCAACATGCCATTTCTGTTTGCTGGTAAAGCGAAACTGTGGGGCGTCTGCCCACTCTTGCCCGTTCCGGATGGCAGAAATAAACAGGTCGAGCTCCTCTCGCCCATGCTCCTCCTTCATAGAAGCTTCTCGCACAAGCAGTCGAATGAGTAAATCGGCCGCATCTCCCAAGTTGGGCACTTTGCTATTTTCTACTCGTGAGAAATATGCGGGGTCCATCCCAAGAAACCCGGCGAGTTCTTTCGCCTGCCAGTTTGCATGTTTTCGAAGATAGCGGACTTCGGGACCGGCAAGCATGCCTGGCTTTGATAGAAGCGTCTTGGCAATCCCTGTCATGAGATATTCTATTTGAGGCAACACGCCAGATTCCTCATAACAACCAGGACACTGATACACTTTAACTCCTGAGAGATAGATATCAGGCAACCCACTTTCCTGGAAATGATAGGGATGCACAATCGTGGCCCGTCGAACTATCATGACTTGATTGCAATCCTCACACCGTACTTTCATCATCGCTCTCGTCTTTCGTTAATGACCGTCACAATAATGACCAGATTTTCTAACACCACCACACATGAGATTACTCGCCCATCTACCGTTCGCCCTTGCACCGTATGACGCCAAGTTCCTTCTGGCATACTCTGTTCTACGATTCGACCTGACTTGATAATTTGCCCTAGATCGTTAGCATCGATCCCTCGCTGATGCATACGTGTTTTGGCATGAGGCAGGATCAACGTTTCGCCCGTGCGCCATAAAGTCTTTATTCGCTCAAGGCAACTTTTTTATTGGTTTGATCATCAGGAAAGATTCGCTTGCTCATCATGACCTTGTCGGCACTGCACCATAAAACTTGACATTTTGTCAATTTAGGTGATGTGATTCATTTTATAGCAGAGGTCAGTAGTGTCAGGAAATTTTGCCAAGACGGTCATATAATAAATTGATTTGGAAGAGAAAATCGCATGTTTAGGGGGGGGATGGGTTATAATCTTGGGGCTTCATCAAATAGAGTGGGTACAATTACCTCGGCTGATTGCTTTAAATTGTCTCCAGGCAAGGGGTTTGATTGATTTTGCTCATGGAAAATGGTGGCAGGCTTGACGCATAGGGAAGACGGTCGCTTGGTGGGCGTCTGTCGCTTCCCTGACTTTCCCCAAAGCTCCTCGGTAGAGGGGGCGTGACGGCTCTGAAGGGTTGAAGTCACCCACGGTATCGCCGGAGGGACAACAGGGCGGGCAGTCCCTACAGCTACAGCCACATCCAATAGGGGGTTTGATCACTGCAAGCTGAGCAAAACGTGGGATCGCACTCACACCATCCTAGGTCTCCCCAGATGTGAGTATGGACGACGCGATCAGGAGGCGCTCCTCTTGGAATTTCTTTTTTCCATCCTGCCACCCATCTCAAATGCTTGAAATTTACCCACTCGATCAGGGGAAGAGCCATAATCTTTATTTCACTTGAATTCTTATGATGCAGCCATCAAGCGTAAAATTTCAGTCAGTGGTCGAAGTGAGATCGAGCGAGCAACGGCCGGTCGATTTATTGGCTGAGGTGTCGGGCTTATCAAAAAACACGATCAAGCGCTGCTTAGAGAAAGGCGCTGTGTGGTTGGGGAAAATGAGTGCAACAAAATTTGATGAACCGACGCAAATATACAGTAAACCACGCCGCCTGCGCAGAGCAAAGTCTGTCTTGCAAGTCGGTGATCGTTTATTCTTGAACTACGATGCAGCTGTTCTGGCATCCGAATGTCCAGTAGCACAATTGATTGCCGACGAGGGCATTTATAGTATTTGGCATAAACCGCCGGGGATGCTTTGCCAAGGCAGTAAATGGGCCGATCATTGCACGCTAAACCGTTGGGCTGAAAAACATCTAGAGCCACAGCGTCCTGCGTTTATCGTCCACCGGCTGGATCGTATGGCTTCGGGCTTGGTCGTGCTGGCGCATAGCAAATCGGCAGCAGCGGCATTATCGCAGCAGTTTAGCGAGCGGCAGGTGGTAAAAATTTACCAAGTGATTGTCGAAGGTGATTTCAATGATGATAAGCGTGAAATACCTTACCTACTTGATGATCCACTGTATGAGAAGCCTGCGGTAACACACGTTTTATCCTCCCAGCCGGTCAAGCAGTGGTTGAATGGATTACATCAGGGCGTACATCATGGGCTAAATACGGAAGAGGCCGTGATATCCGCCGCATTGGTGGATTACAGCGGCCTCTCGCTGCTTGAAGTGAAAATTGAAACGGGGCGTAAACACCAAATAAGAAAGCATCTTGCCGATGCAGGGTTCCCGGTCGTTGGTGATCGCCTTTACGGCAAAGCGGCTTATCCCGTTGATTTACAGCTACAGGCAAGATATTTAAGCTTGGCTGACCCCGCTAGTGGTCAAATAAGAACCTATGAGTTGAATGCCGTGGTAAGTTGCTGACCGGTTAATTAGCCCATATTCTGGCCTAATAATGTACTTAATTTTTCAAATTCTTACTAATGATGGGGTCAGGCTGAGGTGGCCCGGAATTGACAGACATCTGAACAAGGGGACAGGATCTCCTGAGGAGGTGTCGTATGGGCCAACGGAAAACCTTTACGCCTGAGTTTAAGCGAGAAGCGGTGCAATTATTAGAAAGTGAGAGTCGCCCGGCATCGCAGCTTGCTCGTGACCTAGGAAT
>JAJDBS010000203.1 GCA_029261235.1 Nitrospirales bacterium | reverse complement strand
GGATTGGCCTTCCTTCCCACAGGTACCAATGCCTTCATCAAGCTTCATATCATGTCCAACCATCGATACTTTTTTCAACACATCAGGACCATTCCCAATTAATGTCGCACCCTTCACCGGCTTCGTGATCTTCCCATCTTCGATCAAATAGGCCTCACTAGCTGAAAACACAAATTTCCCGCTCGTGATATCCACTTGTCCACCACCAAACGATGCCGCATACAGGCCTTTTTTCACGGAACGAATAATGTCTTCCGGATTTGATTCTCCAGCTAACATAAAAGTGTTCGTCATTCGCGGCAATACGACGCTGCGAAAATCTTCACGACGTCCATTCCCGGTCAGTGGAATCCCCATCAAACGCGCATTGAGTCGATCCGTGATATACCCTCGCAAAATCCCCTTTTCAATGAGCATGGTTCGTGAAGTTGGCGTGCCTTCATCATCAATATTCATCGAGCCCCGGCGAAACGGCAGTGTTCCATCATCAACGATGGTACATAATTCCGATCCAACTGACTGACCAATCAAGTCACTAAACGCAGATGTTTTACGGCGATTGAAATCCGCTTCCAAGCCATGGCCAATCGCTTCATGCAAGAGAATGCCAGGCCACCCACCACCTAATACCACCGGCATGGATCCGGCTGGGGCATCAACAGCATCTAAATTGACAATCGCTTGTCTGGCTGCTTCACGCGCAAATTCTAACGCCCGTCCATTTTCCACAAAAAAGGAAAATCCTACGCGCCCCCCGCCCCCATAACTTCCAACCTGACGATTTGCCCCATCTTCAGCGATGCACGTGACTTGAAGACGCGCCAAAGGCTGCACATCCCCTACCATTTGACCCTCTGAATTCATGACCAGAAAGATCTTTTGCTCGGTATTAAATGACGCCATGACTTTGGCGATACGCTTGTCATAGCCTCGAGCTTCAACATCAATTTGATTCAAGAGATCCACCCGAGCTTCCGTCGTAATATCGGTCAGAGGTTGCGCTAACGGGTATAAATTCTTGGAAGGCCCAGTCCTATGGGTCACAGCCACAGGGTTGTCACCCTGTGGTGACTCGGCAATATATTTGGCCGTCTCTGCTGCTTGCTCTAGATCTCGAATGGAAAGGTCATCTGAATACGCAAAACCCGTTCGTTCTCCTGCGACAGCCCGAATGCCAGCTCCCTGTGCCACACTTTTGACCGCCCGTTTGACCAAGCTTTCTTCCATGGAGACGGAATCCGTGACGGATGACTCCACATACATATCGGCGTAATCCACATCACGCGCTTTGGCCTTATTCAAGGCCTGAAGCATATCCTGTTCTTGTAGAGCAAAGTCTGACGGTTTAGGAGTCATAAAATTACGTTCTGGAATTGGAAAAATGCCGCAAAATGTGGCAGAAGAAAGGCAGTATAGCCCATCTTCGTGATCGGCGCAATTTCAGAATCTATACCGCGGAGTCTACTGAAATTTGACAATAATCTGTTTCATTATTAGACTAAAATTTGTTCACATTTTTCAACTTTGATGTGAATGTCTTGTCATGGACCCACGCACTGGATCCTGTGCTTCCCTCAAATCTCAGCATGATTCATGGATGAATTTCAGGCAATAGAACCCAGGCATGTTGCCGAGCACGAACTGTGGGACCAGCTTGACCATGGGTCCCTGCCGCAGCATATCGCCATCATTATGGATGGCAACGGCCGATGGGCTGCCCAACGTGGCTTGCCGCGCATCGCTGGGCACAGGGAAGGCCTCGGTGCCCTTCAAGATGTCATGGACGTTGGGTATGAACTCAATATCCCCTATCTCACGATTTATGCATTTTCACAAGAAAATTGGAACCGCCCAGCGACCGAGATTCGGTTGCTCATGGCGTTATTGGAGCAATATCTCGAAAAAGAGCGGCAACGTTTTCACGATAGACACGTTCGCTTCCTTCCTATTGGACGACTCGAGCAGCTCCCAGGCCCTGCTCGGGCCTTGGTTGCCGAAGTAGCTGAGGAAACGTCACATTATTCAACTCGGACAATGGCAGTCGCCCTCAGCTATGGTGGCCGCGCTGAAATTATCGACGCAGTTCAACAGCTAGCTGTTGAAGTGCAGATGGGCTCACTCAAACCCGACCAAATCGATGAAGCTCTGTTCGAACAATATCTCACAACATGGGGATTGCCAGATCCGGATCTACTCATTCGTACCTCCGGCGAAACCCGCATTAGCAATTTTCTCCCTTGGCAAATTGCCTATACTGAACTCTATTTCACGCGAACGCTCTGGCCTGACTTTCGTCGAGCTGAGACTCTGCTGGCCCTCTTAGACTACCAAAAACGCGAGCGACGGTATGGGCGGGTGCCACAGTCTGTTTCTTCCTAACACACAAACTTCCTTCTAGCCTTAATTATTCGGCATTCGCATCTCACACTATCGCTCCCCCTTTTGCACACTCATTATGGATCCGCGCCGACTGTATTCCGCCTTAGTATTTATCCCATTATTGTATGTGGGCATTCGATACTCCCCTCCCTGGCTCTTTTCTCTCTTAATTAGCGCAGTTTCGTTATTCGCTCTCTGGGAATTCTTATCACTCTACTTCCCAGATAGCGATTCGATCCCGAGGAAAGCCCTCTCATGCTTCATCGCTGGCCTCCTCCTCTTCGCGATGTATGAAGGACTTCCTCAAGTATTACTGATAGGCCTTCTCGGCTTCGTCACCAGCATTCTCACAGGGTTTTTTATATCGCCGATGACCATGAAACAGCACATTCCTCAATGGATGGCCTACATGTTTGGTGTGTTCTATGTTGGACTGTTATTGGGGCATTATGCGTTGTTGCGAAATCTCGAACATGGCGTGGAATTGGTCTTTTTTGTCATTATCGTCACCTGGCTGTCTGATACCGGTGGATTTTTTATTGGGAAACCCTTCGGGAAGCATCCTCTCGCGCCAACACTCAGCCCAAAAAAATCTATCGAAGGATTACTCGGTGGAGTTGCATTTTCTGTAATCGGTGCGATCATCAGTCAATACACCTATGTCCCTTTTTTCTCTTTGGGCCAATGCGTTATGCTCGGTGTGGGCTTAGCTCTTTTAGGGGCACTTGGGGATTTAGCCGAATCAGCAATCAAGCGCAGTGTCCACGTTAAAGATTCTGGGACGATTATTCCCGGACATGGCGGGGTCCTTGATCGCGTGGATAGTCTGCTATTCACTGGACCTGCGATGTATTACTATGTCATGTTTTCTCTTTCCGCCTAATATCTCATTTCAACACATACAATAGGGCATTCATTCTGTGAAACGCATCGTCATTTTAGGATCGACCGGCTCCATCGGCGCCAGTACGTTAGATGTTGTGTCGAGATTTCCAGATCGTTTTCAAGTCGTCGGATTAGCCGCTGGCTCAAACGACCAAATACTGGAAGATCAAATTCGCACATTTCATCCAAAGGTTGTCGCGCTGTCTTCTCCAGATGCAGCCAAGCGGTTACGTGCACGACTACAGACCACTCAGGTTGAAGTTCTGGAAGGAGAATCTGGACTCTGTGACGTTGCACGATTTCCAGATTGTGATCTGGTGATTTCGGCTATTGTAGGCGGTGCCGGCCTGAAACCGACTCTTTCGGCCATTCAAGCTGGCCGACGAGTCGCCTTAGCCAACAAAGAACCTATGGTCATGGCCGGAAAACTTATGCAACAAGAAGCGCAGAAACATGGCGTGACCATTTTCCCCATCGATAGCGAACATAGCGCCATCTTTCAGTCCATGGAAGGCCATCGAAAAGTTGATATTCGACGTGTCGTTCTGACCGCTTCAGGAGGGCCATTTTGGGAATGGGCAGCCGCAGACCTTGAGCATGTCACTCAGGAGCAAGCCCTCAAGCACCCGAATTGGGAAATGGGCGCCAAAATTACCATTGATTCTGCGACGTTAATGAATAAAGGCCTAGAAGTTATAGAAGCCAAATGGCTCTTTGATCTTCCTACATCACTCATTGATGTCGTCATCCACCGGGAAAGCATTATTCATTCTTTGGTAGAATATTGTGATGGATCGGTCATCTCGCAATTAGGACACCCAGATATGCGTACACCGATTTCCTACGCCATGAGCTACCCTGAGCGCATACCGCTGCAACCTCCGTTATTAGATTTAGGGAAAATCGGGAAACTTACGTTTTTCCCCCCAAATACCGAAAAGTTTCCATGCCTACAATTGGCCTATGATGCCTTAGCCGGAGGAGATGGACTCCCGGCAACACTGAATGCGGCCAATGAAGTCGCCGTTCACGCATTCCTGAATAAACAAATTGCCTTCTTAGACATTCCAAAAGTCATCCAAGAGACCATGTTGGCATATCAACCAGCTCCGCTTACGACAATTGAAGAAGTCTTAGAGGTTGATCAATGGGCTCGCCGAACGGCTGAAGAGATGATGAAAACCTGTGTCGCCCCAGCGTAACTCACAACGGTTTATCCAAGTTGATCATGTATGACTAGCCTCTCTCTTCTCTCCCCAGACGCCATTTTCATCTTTGGACAAAAACTGTGGTGGTTTTTGATCGTGCTTGGCGTGTTGGTAACATTTCACGAATATGGTCATTATCTCGCTGCCCGGTGGGTGGGTGTCAAAGTGCTGAAGTTTTCTATTGGCTTTGGTCCAAAAATCATCGGCCGGCA
Source organism: Nitrospirales bacterium (assembly GCA_029261235.1). Classification (GTDB taxonomy): domain Bacteria; phylum Nitrospirota; class Nitrospiria; order Nitrospirales; family UBA8639; genus Nitrospira_E. Next base: position 47,047 of record JAJDBS010000203.1, on the reverse strand, counting down.
AATCGGCGACACGGAGTTCGTCGTCTCTGCGATTCCTCTCGGAGGATATGTGAAAATGTTTGGGGAAGAAGGGGGGGAGCCGGCTTCAGATGAGGAGGCGAAAGTTTCCTTCATGCACCAATCCTTACCTCACAAAATGCTCATTGTGGCTGCAGGTCCTGGCTTCAACTTCATTCTCAGCTATTTAATTTTTACCGGCATGTTGGCCATGGGCTCGCCACTCTTTGTTCCGAATCTTGACAAGATGCTTCCTATCGTCGACGTCATCACGCCAGATTCCCCTGCAGCTTTATCAGGATTAGAACTTGGTGATCGCATTACCCGTGCCAATGAAGTAGACATCTCCACATTGGGCGAGCTCTATGACATTCTCAATAAAACGCATGGCCGACCCGTGACCCTTGATGTCATACGAGGAAACAAAGCCAAGACCTTCATTGTGACTCCGACCGCTAGGGTCAATAAAGATAAACCTGACGAGGAGCCCACATATTTGCTTGGGCTTGAAGATCATGCACCTGTGGTGGGTAAAGTCATGCCCGATACCCCAGCCATGGCTTCTGGGCTCCAACCTGATGACCGCATCACTCAGCTCAATGAAACACCCATTGTGACGTGGTCTCAGATGACGGAAATTGTTCGAAAAAGTGCAGGCATTCCGCTCGAAATGCACGTCGAACGAAAGAGTGCACCTCTGACCCTATCAATTACTCCAGAAGCCTACACAGCCACGAGTCCTGATGGTGAAACTCAATCCATTGGTCGAATTGGAATTCAAATCTCTCCTAGAGGAAATATCTTGCGCAGTGCTTCATGGTATCTGGCTCCATGGGATGGGTTAAAAGCCACCTGGGAGTGGTGTGAACTGACCGTCCAAGGAATCGTGAAACTCATTACTGGAGAAATTTCTTCCAATAATATTGGTGGACCACTCATGATCGCCACAGTTTCTGGAGAGCATGCAGAGCAAGGCTTCGGTGCGATCATGTGGCTTATCGCGATTCTCAGCATTAACCTCGGAATCCTTAACTTGTTGCCCATTCCCGTCCTGGATGGCGGACATCTTTTCTTTTTTGCTTGCGAAGCCATTCTTGGGCGCCCCTTACAAGAACGATCGAGGGAAATCGCTCAACAAGCAGGGATTCTCGTATTATTCTGTCTGATGGGTTTTGCCTTCTGGAATGACATCAATCGCCTACTCCAATAATTCTGTCTCCTACTATCACTCCTTGCTTCTGATTATTATCTCCAATGATTCCTATACACGGCATCATATTGTCTTGCTAACATAAGGATACCTCATGCGACTTTCACAATCGTTCATTCCCACCATGCGACAAGACCCTGGCGAAGCTGAAGTCACCAGTCATCGCCTCATGCTACGAGCGGGAATGATCCGAAAAGTGGCTGCCGGCATTTATTCCTACCTTCCACTTGGATTGCGGGTTATTCGAAAAATTGAAGCAATCATTCGTGAAGAAATGAATCGGGCTGGCGCACAAGAGCTGTTATTGCCAATCCTTTCCCCTGCCGAACTATGGAAAGAAACTGGGCGTTGGGACTTCTATGGCAAAGAACTGATTCGATTACATGACCGCCATGAACGAGACTTTTGTCTAGGACCCACACACGAAGAAGTGGTGACCGACTTATTCCGCCGAGAAGTCAGCTCGTATCGACAGTTACCTTTGACCCTGTATCAAATTCAAACAAAATTTCGTGATGAAATTCGCCCACGGTTTGGACTCATGCGAGGCAGAGAATTTATCATGAAAGATGCGTATAGCTTCGACCAAGACGAAGCCAGCGCACAACACAACTATCAACAAATGCACGATGCCTATTGCCGAATTTTTTCACGAACCGGTTTGCAGTTTCGCCCCGTCGAGGCTGATACGGGACTGATTGGAGGCATTTCCTCACATGAGTTCATGGTCCTAGCCAATACCGGAGAGGAATTGATTGTCTTTGATCCAGATAGCGCGTACGCGGCAAATGTCGAACGAGCAGAAGTCGTGCCTCCACCAACACAAACACCTGAAAAGCTGAACCCTTTAGAGAAAGTATCGACCCCAAATGCGAAGTCAGTGGAAGACCTTTCCACCCTCCTCAAAGTCGATGCCAACCGCGTGGTTAAAACATTGCTCTATCAAACCGGTGAGAATGAGATCACCGCTGTCTTAATCCGTGGCGATCACCAAGCAAACGAAATCAAAATCCAACGATTCTTGGGCATTCATGACCTCACATTGGCTTCACCCGACGCTGTCGAACGAATCACCAACGCTCCAGTTGGATTCGTTGGACCGGTGGGACTTTCTCCTGTTCGTCTCTTAGCTGATCATGCCATCGGGGCCCTCTCTGATTTTATCGTCGGAGGAAATGAAACAGACGTTCATCTCATCAATGTGAACTCACCTCGAGACTTTGCCGTCGATGATTGGGGAGACTTCCGACAAGCTCAAGCCGGAGATCTTTCACCTAACAGCGACAGCCGCCTCCAGACTGCACGAGGAATAGAAGTCGGGCATGTCTTTATGTTGGGAACCAAGTATAGTGAAAAAATGGGGGCCACGTTTCTCGATGCCGAAGGCCAAAGTCAGCCAGCTATCATGGGTTGCTACGGAATTGGCGTTAGTCGGACTGCTGCTGCTGCTGTCGAGCAAAATCATGATGAAAAGGGGATCTGCTGGCCCATGCCCATTGCTCCCTTTCAGGCTCAAATCCTGCCAGTCACCAACTCAGACGCTGTCCGCCAGACATCTGAAAAGCTCTATCACGAGTTAGGCAAAGAGAATATCGAGGTCTTACTTGATGACCGAAACGAACGAGGCGGGGTCAAATTCAACGATGCGGATATGATTGGGACGCCCTATCATATTATTATTGGGGATAAAAGCTTAGCCAATAACACAATTGAAGTGAAGGATCGCAAAACTGGTGAAAAAATCCACCTTCCTCCTGATCAGGTCATTGGCTGGATAAAAGAAGCCGTAACACGCAAATTGAAGATTGAAGCTTAAGCACCAGTAAGCTCAGCTAATCTATCACAATGATAGACACGCCGCGTGTGGTCGATAGAATTCTGCGAGATGATACCTCCCCATTAATCACCCTATCCTGTATACTAAGGCCATGAATAGAGGTTTTTTCCTCAAGATATAGACTTTCATAATGACAGAACACCTGCTTTTCATTGACTATTCATCAAGGTCAATGGTACATTTCAAGGTTGAATTTCCTATATTTTTTCGTCATTAAGAGTACACGCTTCCATGCTCAATCAAATGAACGTTCGAGGTCTGCTGTTTGACCCCTATAACAATGCCTACATCGTCATCCTTCGAGATGAAGAGCATTCGGATATGCTCCCTATTTGGGTGGGAAAGTCAGAGGCCAGCGCCATTAGCTTCGCTCTTGAGAAAATAGCACCTCCACGTCCTATGACTCATGATCTCATGAAAATCATGTTGGATAACATGGATGCGAAAGTCATCAGTACGGTGATTTCTGACCTGAAAGACAATACGTATTTTGCTAAAATACATTTGCTATATGGCGACTCTGAATTCACGATTGACTCAAGACCGAGCGACGCCATTGCCGTCGCACTACGGACGGAAGCTCCCATATTTGCCTCTGGTGAAGTGTTACATAAACAGAACTCTGAAGAACTCGAACGCTGGCTAGAAAACCTTAAGCCTGAAGACTTTGGGAAGTCTGATACGTAAATGGGAACTTTTTCATTGTTGCCTATTTTCATGTTTCACCAACAAGCTTAGCTGTGATGGCCGAAACCAATACACTCATTCCATTAAAAGTTCACGGAGTCTTAGTCGACCCCAATACGGACACGCAAATTGTCGTGTTACGGGACGAGGAGAATTCTGAGGTCTTACCAATATGGGTCGGCACAGCTGAAGGCACGTCCATCCGCCTCGCTCTGGAAAATGTGATTCCGCCTCGTCCGATGAGCCACGATCTGATCTATAGCTTTACGTCGTACCTTGGTTTTTCTGTGAATAAGATCGTGATTACCGAAGTGAAAAATAACACCTATTTTTCAACAATTTTCTTGGAAAAAGATGGCTTAGAAAAATCTGTTGACTCACGGCCAAGCGATGCCATAGCCATCGCAGTCCGCTGCGAATGTCCAATTTTTGTGACACCAGAAGTCCTCCAACGTCGAGGAGGGGAAGATCTTGAGACATGGCTTTCTAAGCTTGATCAAAAAGGATCTCAGCAACCCGAAACCTAGACTTCAACTATCTCTTGCATGTATCGACCAGTGGAAAGGAAATCTCATTCTCATGAAATCATTTCAAGCTAAACCTCTAGAGGTTGAACGAAAATGGTTTGTCGTAGACGCCAAAGGAAAAACAGTTGGCCGTCTCGCCACACAAGTGGCATCCATTCTTCGAGGCAAACATAAGCCGATCTTCACGCCTAATGTCGACACAGGCGATCACGTCGTCATTATCAATTCAAGCGAAGTTCAATTTACCCGTAATAAATTTCGTGACAAAATCTATTACCATCACACGGGTTATATTGGCGGAATCAAGGCCATTTCCGCAGAGCATCTCCATGCAAAAAAGCCGACAGAAGTGTTATCCAAAGCTATTCGTGGGATGCTCCCAAAAACAACATTAGGAAAACAAATGGCCAGGAAGCTTCGTATCTATGGTGGAACCGAGCACTTCCATCAAGCCCAAAACCCCACCCCCTTAAACCTCTAAGGCGGAAGAAGGAGAGAAATCTACATTATGGTTGACACCATTCAATACGCAACAGGAAAACGAAAGAACGCCATAGCCCGCGCTTGGATAGAGCCAGGCCCAGGCACCATTAAGATCAATGCTCGTACGTTGGAACATTATTTCCCGAGGTTATCACATCAGATCCAAGTTCAGACTCCATTTGAAGTGACCAAAACCGAAGGGCAGTATAATGTTAAGGCAACCATCTCAGGTGGTGGAATCTCTGGACAAGCGGGAGCCCTTCGGCATGCCATTGCCAAAGCGTTATCCTTACATGATTCAGCTTTGCGAGACCCACTCAAAAAACAAGGGTTGCTGACACGCGATTCTCGTGTAAAAGAACGTAAAAAGTATGGACAAAAAGGAGCGCGCGCAAAGTTCCAATACTCCAAACGCTAAATATTTGGCTCAAAGAGCAGCATTCACAAGGAAGTGTGAGGGGAGGTTCTCTGGAGCCTCCCCTTTTTTATGGTGATGAACATAGTAGCTCACGTGCATTTTCTCTATAGTTCATCAACGATGTATCAAGATTGCTCAAGTTCCAGTTTCCTTACCGTCCCTCTATCTTTATTGTCATATTCACCAAGATTTCTGTGAGAGAATGATGAAGGAACAGATTCGGGTAGCTGTCATTGGCGCAAGTGGATATACCGGTGGAGAATTACTCCGCATACTGAGTATCCATCCACAGGTTGAAATTTCGAAAGTCGTGGCTTCAAGCAAATCAGAGGGACTTGCTGTCTCCTCCCTCCTCCCTAATCTGGCCAAGATTATTGATGATCAGCTTTCCTCTCTCGATGTTCCAAGCATTGCGAAAGAAGTAGACCTGGTCTTCCTTTCACTCCCTCACACTCAATCACTTGAACCTGTGGCTGACTTCCTAACGCACGACAAACTGGTTATTGATTTAAGCGCGGATTACCGCATTCAAAACCCCCAAGTCTACGAGCAATGGTACCAAACCACTCACCCTCATCCTGATATACTCCCAAAAGCGGTGTATGGATTGCCAGAGTTCAACCGCTCCGCTATTAGCAAGAGTCAGTTAGTTGCCGTTCCAGGTTGCTATCCGACTGTCGCTATTTTGCAATTAGCTCCCTTTGTGAGACATCAACTCGTCGAATCACATTCCATCATCATTGATGCCAAATCAGGTGTCTCAGGTGCCGGTCGTTCACCAGCCCTAGGGTTCCATTTTCCAGAAGCCCATGAAGCCATTCATGCCTATAAAATTGCCGCTCACCGACATCTACCAGAAATCGAACAAGGACTCAATCATCTTATTTCCGCCGCTGGCAACCAGAATGTCCCTCCCATTTCATTGATGTTTACGCCTCATCTCATCCCGATTAATCGAGGGATTCTCAGTACGGCCTATGCAAAACTCAAATCAGGCGTAGAGCCCTCTGCCCTCGAAAACATTTATCAGAATTTCTATAAAGATGAACCGTTCATTCGGGTGCTGCCTCAAGCTGAAGCGGTCAATCCTCGGAATATGCGCGGAGCCAATTTTTGCGATTTGAGCTGTACCTATGATGGCCGAACAGGATATATCGTGAGTAGCGGAGCCATCGACAATTTGGTCAAAGGAGCAGCAGGGCAAGCCATTCAATGCATGAATCTCATGGTAGGATTCCCAGAGACTTTGGGATTAACCGGTCCAGGACTTTTCCCCTAATACTTTAACCCCGTACCTTTACAAAAAGACCGAATGACGACATGGTCAAACGATTAAAAAGTGGCATCACTGCCCCAAAAGGATTTCTCGCAGCTGGAATCCATTCTGGCATCAAACACACTGAACAACTAGACATGGCTCTGGTTACTTCAGATATTCCTGGCCCAATCGCCGGAGTATTTACTAAAAATACCATACCAGCTGCTCCAGTGATTCTTGGCCGATCCAACCTCAAAAAAGGAGTAGGGCAAGCGCTCATCATTAATAGTGGGAATGCCAATGCCTTTACGGGAACAGATGGACTCGTGCATGCCAAGGAGATGGCTCAACTGGTGGCCAAGCAATTGAACATACCGAAACATCGAGTGTTCGTCGGCTCTACAGGTGTCATCGGAGTTCCTCTTCCAATGCCTCTGGTGAGAAAAGGGATCTCAGCGCTAACGTCCAAGCTAAGAAAGCCTGGGCATCGAGACGCAGCCCAAGCCATTATGACCACCGACACACGCCCAAAAACCATAGCAGTCCAACAACGAATCGGCAGGAAATTGGTGACAATCGGAGGAATGGCTAAGGGATCTGGCATGATCCATCCTGATATGGCCACCATGTTGGCCTATCTCACCACAGATGCCGTCATCGACCAAAAAATGTTACAAAAAATGTTAAGGACCGTCGCAGACCAAACATTCAATTGCATTTCAATTGATGGTGAAACAAGTACAAACGATACCGTTCTCTGCCTCGCGAATGGCATGGCTGGCAATAGTACGATTCGCCATACGGATTCAAGCTACGAGCAATTCCAAAGACTCCTCCATGAGGCCTGCCACTATTTGGCTATGGAGATTTGCCGGGACGGTGAAGGCGCAACCAAAACCATTGAGGTCAAAATAACCGAGGCCGCAAGCCACAAAGCTGCTCGGCAATTCGCCCACACACTGGCCACATCTCCGCTGGTGAAAACAGCTATCTTTGGAGCTGATCCAAATTGGGGTCGTATCGTAGCCGCATTAGGACGGTCCGGCTACCCCGTTCGGCCAGAGCGCATTGTGATCTCCTTTAATAATGTGACCATTGTGAAAGACGGAAGTGGCTTAGGGACTCGCATTGAGCACCAGGTCAAAAAGATTATGCAACGTCCAACATTCACAGTGTGCATATCATTAGGAATGGGTGCAGGAGCAGCAACAAAATGGACAACGGACTTAACCTACGATTACATCAAGATTAATGCATCCTACCGATCCTAAGCACTCCGCTATGCCTGATAAAGCTGCGAGAGGATAGAATTCTTATTTTTTAACGTCGTGGCGGGTAATGAGGTCGTGGAGTGTCGGACGACTCACACTTAAGAATGTGGCTGCTTTGGTGATATTCCCACCGGTTTTGGCGAGCGTTTGCTCTATGACGCGTTTTTCTACCGCATCTCGAGCCTCTTTTAGAGTAGGACCGGCTTTAACATCTTTGGGCTCATCTAAATCTAAATCCCCTGGTATAATTCGAGGGTTATCCGACAACGCGACCGATCGACGGATCCGATTTTCCAATTCTCGAACATTTCCAGGCCAATGATATTGCTCCAACGACAACAGCGCCTCTCGAGAAAATCCAGCAATTTTCTTCTTCGCCTCTTCACTGAAGCGCTGCAGTAACACTTTCGCTAACATCGTAATATCGGCTCCCCGTTCCCGCAAAGGCGGCACAGGAATCGTCACGGTATTCAATCGATAATACAGATCTTCGCGAAAACGGCCCTCTTTCATGGCGAGCTGCAAGTCACTATTGGTTGCCGCCAAAACGCGTGTATCAACATGAATTTCAACTCGGCCACCCACCCGCTCAATACAGCGTTCCTGTAAAACACGCAGTAATTTAACTTGCAAAGCCGGAGAAATTTCCCCTATTTCATCGAGAAAAAGGGTTCCTCCTTCCGCTGATTCAATTCTTCCAGGACGTTGCATATGAGCACCCGTAAACGCGCCTTTTTCATGACCAAATAACTCGCTTTCCAAAAGTGTTTCTGGAATGGCCCCACAATTAATCGCGATGAACGGCCCGTCTTTCCGATGACTTTGCTGGTGAATAGCCTTTGCCACAAGTTCCTTTCCCGTTCCGCTCTCGCCAACAATCAACACAGAAATATCAGAACCCGCCACTCGTCGAATCGTATCAAAAACTTTGGCCATGACCGGACTGGTACCAATGATATCTGGAAGTCCACGTTTTCCCACACGTTCCAATAATTTTTGGTTCTCGACTTCAATTCCTGACAAATACCCAGCCCGTTGGAGTACGGTTTTTAAGACCTCCAAATCCACAGGCTTATCCATAAAATCATAGGCACCCAATTCGACAGCCTTTAAGGCATTGGCTCGATCTTGATTCCCTGTTATGACAACCACCTTCACCAGAGGATTCACCTCGATTAGCTGCTCTAAGGCAGCTAATCCTTCCGTGGTCCCATCAGCGTCAGGAGGAAGGCCGAGATCAAGGGTCACCAACCCAATCTTCTCTCGCTGGAGGACTTCCACTGCATGACCACGATTATCTGCCTCAAAAATGGAGTAATGAGGCTTCAAACCCCATTTCATTTGCTCTCGAATCTCCTGACTATCATCGACTAGGAGAAGAGCCGGCAGTGACGACAGATCCTTTGTGTTCTCTATTTTAGCCATAGTGTTATTCTCAAACAGTTCGTGAATGAGGTGGTAGATTCTGTCATTGGATTCAACAATCTAGCAAATTCCATCTCCACTCCAACCTCCCGCACCTTCCTCCTCACTATTCCCCACTGACTTCTTAAGATATATCGGATGTTCCAGTCGGAAATGTAAGGATAACTTTGGTTCCATGCCCTTCCTGGCTTTCAATGCGAATCTTACCATGATTGTCTTCAACCATTTGCTTGCATTGGAACAGGCCAACTCCTAGCCCAGTTTTCTTTGAGCTTGTAAAGGGTTGGAATAAATTTTCCAGTCGGCTCATTGGGATTCCTGGTCCTGTATCCAAAATTTCAACATTTAGATTTCGCCCATCTGAACCTGTGCAAATATCAATAGCGCCTTTCTCATCCATAGCCTGCCGTGCATTCAAAATCACATTCAATAATACTTGCTTCATAGGTTCGGCCTGCAGCGGTAGCTGAGGTAGTCCTGAACCTGGATGAAAGCTTGGTCGACACCCTGCTCCATTCAAAGATTCAAGAGTCTCATGAATTAACACATTCATATCAACCTGTTGAACATTTTTCTCAGTTTTCGTATCTAGGCCTTTTGATTGATTGGCCAATTTGGCCATAAGATCCATCATACGTTGAGACGTTGTTCGGACCGTCCGCATGGCCGAAGCCTGAAATTCAGGATCATGGCCATATTGCTCCGCATTCTGGACGACCATCGAGAGACTTGAGGCAAGGTTTTTTAAATCATGAAGATAAAATCCTGAAAATTTATGTACGGCCTCCCATTTAGCCGTCACATTCCGCTCTTCAACCAATTGAAATTGTACGAGCAGCATCGTGACATGATGAGTAATAGCACGAAGAAGGTCAAAATCGTCGTGATCGTACCTTCGATCATGCAGTTCCCGACTTAACGTGCAAAACCCGAGGAGATTGCCTTCAGATGTCACCAAAGGCACACAGATATGCGCCTCTGTCTGCTGAAGGAATTCCGTCAATCCTTCACTTTCATCACCGGCTTCATCAATCTCAAATGGTTCTGTATGCACAAGCATATATTCAATGAAAGCATGTGACTCTACAATGGCTGGTGGTGGATCTTCAGAATTCACGGTTCGAATCTGATGGAATTGTCCATCAACATCAAACCGTTTCCAAATCGTGACTCGTGGTGCTCCAAATGTTCGAACAAGCCATTCAAGATAGCGATCCCAAATCTGTTGGCTATCATCACAGGCTGAAAACGTATCTGTGACATCCAGCCACTTTTGCCGATAATCATATTTTGTTCGAAAAAAATGCCGCGAAACAAATCGTTGAAGTTTCGCGCGGGCTGCGCGAGAGGCGATCACCACCACTAATCCCATGCCTGAAACAAAGACAAGCAAAGCCTCAAGGGCTTCTCTAATTTCCCAACCCGTTTCCTTAATAACCTCTGCCACAATTCCTACGAGTATCAAATAGCTCCCAACACATAAGAAGGTGAGGGAGGTATACAGGGCTTGATGACTCACTTGAACTTTTTGATTTAAGTCGTGAAGACGCCAGCGTACTAAACCCCAGGCGATCATGGTGAGAGAAAGACACGAGGCAACACCCCCAACCCATGCATTCGCTTGACTCCACACAGGCAGCAAGAGCAATTGACTGGCTTGTGCAATCGAAATCCCCGCTAATCCGCCTAGACCAATCACCACAAATTTCATTTGAAAGCGAAGAGGATCACGTGCGAGACGAAGGATCTGTTCCAGCTGAGAGAGTCCGATGACTAAGGCCAAAAGAATAAAGCCCCACATGATCCATCCAACCACACGATGAAATACGATCTCTCCATTCGGGGCTAGCTGTAGGACTGATTCTGGCCATGCAAAGAGCCAGGCACATAAGATCAGAGCACCCGCTCGAATAAGAAGAAACTTGCTTCGATTTCTTTGGATGGAAGTAGGAGAAAAATGCTGAAGAAATGTCGAGGTGACAAAACCAAGTGCAAGAGGAAAAGCAAATTCACCAAAAAGAATACGTTGTTTCCCAATGAGAAGGTACTCAGGGAATATTCCGATGAACCCGTTGAGGCCCTGAATCCAGGCGAGCACAACCATCACCAAGGCCAATGGACCAAAGATAGGATTATCAGCCTTTTTGCGATAGAGGACAGCTCCGAGCAGCAGAGCACCCCCTGCACTCAGAAAACAGGGAATCACCCATATGTTCATAGGAACCTTTGGGAAGTGATGTATGACGTGAAGGCTTAAATCACCGTATGATCGGGCATGTATTCGAGAAGATGAGGCCAGAGATCATGTAAAAAACCCACTCCTTGGTCAAATGCTTCCTCCACCGTACCATCTTTGACAGGGATCGAGATACGAACAAGTGAACCATCTGATCGATTTTTGGTCATGGCATCCCAAACAAGATAACCTTTCGCCCAATACTCGCTCGCAATCACTCGCCCTCGGTCGTGATACCAGTACAAGATTATCTGTTTCTCCAAGCCTTTTTGAATGAGTACTTTATTGACCGTAATCGTTGTTTGGTCCGGCATGGTCAGAGGGATAAAATCTGATTCCATAAATTGCCAGCCAGCCCCAGGCAAACAATTCTTAGGAGAATGATACGTCGCTCCAGTCCGTTGACTTTGATAATATCCCACGTAAAGCCAAACGGGAAGATGAGAACTCAAACTCTGAGTTTTTCGAATATCATTCTGAGCCACTACCATTTTTTCTCCGCCTAGAGCCACAACAGGCACATACACCCTCATCATAAAGTCACTCAACTTAAGAATATCCAAGACCCTCTGTTCCATTCCCAGCTCTCTCCCCTCCCATTTCTCGGCAAGATTCAACGGAAATTGGGCAAACGCTTTATTGCTGATAAGTTCTTCATTTTTCGAGAACGATTGAATAAAACCAAACGTTCCGATTAGCAAAAAAACAGCAATAAAAAATGGCCACTTTTTCATAATACTAATTCCAATGGTCCTTCCTTTTAAGAAACGGAGGCCTGAGTTGATGGATCCCGAGGGCCAATTTTTCCCAAAATGGTTCCGCAAAGAAAAAGAAGCACAAACGCCACCACAAAAACCAGCCATCCTTCCATCGTATGATAAAAACCCTCGGCCGCTTCTTCGCCAAAATAATGAGCCAAAATACCCGTCCCACTCACACGAGCGGCATTCGCCACAATGGCAATTGGTATCGAAAGAATCACGAGCATCCAACGCTTCCACAAGACATTCTGCGAAAAATATCCATACACCGTTCCCAAAGCCAACAATGATAGCAATGAACGCAGACCACTACAGGCCTCAGCTACTTCTAGGGTAGTATGCGCCAGCATGATGAGATTGCCTTCTCGAAGAACAGGAATGCCTAAGGAGAACAAACAGAATGTCGCGGCTTCGGCCGCAAAGAGCTGCAAAGGAAAAGCAATCGCATTCACAACAATAGCGGGCAAGGGAATCATAAAAACCAAAAATCCAATCGGAAGGCTCAACAACCATAAATACTTCCATCCTAAGATCAACAGCACAAGTCCGGATATTACGACAATCAATGATGTCCGTTGAACATAAAGTTCTGCACCGATAAGCCCGACCAGCAGCGAACATAATCCGAGGCATAAAAGCCCCATTCCCCAAATACTGGGAGAGGGTGTCTCCTCAGTTAAAGTATTCCAACGCTCCCAAATAAAGTAGACCGAAAGAAATGGCACGAGAAAACCATGGGAATAATCTGGGTTGTTATTCCAATCGCTCCCCATTCCCCATATCACTTCTTGATACAGAAAAATAACCAACCCACCAATGAGCAGACTAGCACCGATCGCCCATCCATCATTGATGGTACTTTTAATTTGGCTATGATGATTCATAGAAACAATGACCTAAAATCATGAATAATTAAGAGCATTCAAGATTGTAACGCAATCCCATAATATTTCGGAAATTCTTCTTGAAAACTAAAGAAACGTACAGTTTTTCATGGCTCAATGATGAGAGGATAGGCAATGGTACCTTAGAAGATAAAAAACTGAAAGCTTTCTAATTTCAAATGCGTTGGTGCCCAGAGGTTTCCGTGGGCATTGCTTCGCCGGGTTTATTTCGAAATGCTGTTTGGTAAATGTCCTCCCTTTGTAAGTGGAGGATTAAGGTGGGGTAGAGTCGTACCAATAGCGACAAATCACTGTTTCAAAATAGATGGGTCACGAAAGGCAAAGAGAGTCCATACATGCTATTTAGGAGGTGGAACACGAGTGGATACATCGGTTGTTTTATCTGAAGGATGGAGACCGTATTTTTTTAAGAGCTTGTAAAAATCTGCCCGATACCGGCCTGCAATTTGGGATGCCCGTGAAATATTCCCCTGCGTTGCTCCCAATAAATCCTTGAGGTAATCTCTCTCAAACGCTTCCTTTGCTTCAGTTAATGGCTGAAGGCTTCCTGGTTGCTTGGTGGCTTGAGGGGAAAGAGCAAGAAATTCAGCTGTGATTGTCTCTTGAGGTGACATCACCACGGCACGCTCAATGAGATTTTCCAGTTCTCGAACATTTCCAGGCCATGCATACGTCACCAAACTTTGCATGGCTTCAGGAGAAAAGCCTTTGACCACTTTGTGATGATGCTCTCCGTGGCGTTTCAAAAAAAACTGAGCCAGAACAGGAATGTCTTCACGTCGATCACGCAAGGCAGGAAGATGCAGAGGAACCACATGTATGCGATAGTACAAATCTTCACGGAATCGACCTTCTCGAACGGCTTGCTCCAAATCTTTATTGGTTGCAGCCAAGATCCTGACATCAATTTTTATTGGAACCTGCCCACCTACTGGTAAAATTTCCCTATTTTGAATCGTTCGAAGCAGTTTGCCTTGGAGCGCGAGGGGCATTTCTCCAATTTCATCCAAAAACAACGTGCCCTTATCTGCGCTATGAATTAAGCCGCGCTTATTTTGGTGCGCTCCCGTAAACGATCCCTTGAGATGCCCAAAGAGCTCACTTTCAAATAGCGTCTCTGGAATCGCCGCACAATTGACGGCCATAAACGGTTTGGATGCTCTGGGACTATTACAATGAACAATGCGAGCAATCACTTCTTTCCCAGTTCCTGTTTCTCCAGAAATACAAATTGTCGTATCTGTTTTGGCAACACGAGCCACTTGCTGAAGCACCGTATGCATCTGTGGACTTCGCGCCACCACATTATCTAACCCATATAATTCATTCACCAGCAATTGAAGGCGATGAATTTCTTCACCCATTCTCTTAGTCGTCAGTGCTTTATCAATACTCTCTTGCAATTCTTTATCATCAAAGGGTTTGGTTAAATAGCCATAGGCTCCCTTTTTCATGGCCTGCACAGCATTGGGAATACATCCGTGAGCGGTCAAAATGAGCACAGGCAGATTGGTCTGATGCTGATGCAGTTCTTCCATCAGGTCTAAACCATCAACATCCGGCAACCGAAGATCAAGAATGGCAAAGTCATAAGGGTCTTCCTGCGCAGAGTGAAGAGCATCTTCTCCAGTTCCACAGGCTGTGACAACAAAGCCCATCGATTTCAACCTCATTTTCAGTAAGGTCAATAAACTCGTATCGTCATCAACAACAAGAATTCGTTCATCAGACATAGAGTGGCTCCTCACATCGCTCAGGGAAAATTCCCATATTCTTCAGTATAAAAATTGCTGGTAAGATTTACAAATCATCCTGCTCTTTTTTTTCGCTACGCGCTTTCGCCTCGCTATTCACTCCTTACCTTTCACTTCCTCCAACCCTGAACTAACCTCCTTTCCCTCACCTGCCGGTTCAACATCTAGGCTTGGTGTCATTTTTTCGGACGGCCGAGTGGGGGGGGCTTTTTCTCGAATTTCCTGATCAATTCGCCGCAAGGCATCTAATTGACTCGTGAGTTCTACAACTTTCCCCTCACTGACCTTGAGGGCTTGCTGAACATCTTGACTAATCACTTGCTCTTTTTTGGCCCGTTCCAGTTGTTTGGTGATATTGGCAATGGTCTGGTTCAGAGTTTTGACCACTTCCTCATGAGCAGCCAATTCAACTTTAAGCCCATCCATAGAGGTATTTTCTATTTGCCCACTCAGCTCATGGATGGACAACTCTTTACCGACCACCTCACGCGCTAATCGCTTAATGAGCTCATGCGATGTCAGCCCCGCATTGTTTGGAGTATTCAAGACGTCTAAAAACCATAACCAAAAACGACTCTCCCCCGCTAATAAACCATTTGGTCGCGAGACCACAACTTTTCGAAAATGCAGAGCGGCCAATTCACGATTTTCATATAACGCCGCTAATGCACGGAGAAAGTGAGCACGACGACAGATATCCTTTTTTTCACAAAGGCCAAGTTGCTTTTCCTGATCATCCCCGATCGCCTTAAAAAAAGAAACATCTTCCGGTTCCGGCTCCAAGACGAGCGCCATGTTGCTAGAAGAAACCGTGTAAGGCTCAAATGTTTGATCAGCATTCCAATTAGACCCCGTGCACGAAGCAGAAAAGAGCAGCAAGAGAATAAAGCATCTACGTGGAATGTTCCGACTTGATAAAACGGTCATCATATTATTCAACGAATAAAAATAAGTCAGAACCCCCTCGCCCTTCTAATGGAGAAGGCTGGGGTGAGGGTACAATTCATCGAATTGCCCACCCAACAATAGAACCAGAGAAGCAATGGTCAATGAACGGTTTTCTCAGACTGTTGCGGTGAAAGGATAAAATGTAGCGCGGCTCCTTTTCCTAATGGACTTTCTGCCCATATCGTTCCACCATGATCTTCAATCACCCGCTTTGCCAACGCTAACCCTATCCCACTTCCCACATACGCACGACCATCTTGGGCTTTTCCTTGATAAAAGCGCTCAAAAATTCGAGACAACTCTTCTTGCGGTATACCGGGCCCTGTATCCTCAACCACAAAATGGATGCCCTGATTAGTGGAATCTGGCCTGGATCTAATGGAAACCGTGGCGCCCTTTGGAGAAAATTTTATGGCATTAGACAAAAGATTTTCGAAGACTTGCTCCATCCGCTGGCTGTCCACGTTTTGGACTTTCACCTTTTCCTGAACGAGATCAATATCCATGTGAATATTTTTTCGATCGACTAACAGTTTCACTTTCTCAGTAGATCGAATCGCCAAACGATTCAAATCAGTGGGATGGAGGTTATAGGCCACCATATCCGCCTCCATCCTTGACAGATCCAAAAGGTTACCAATCAAGTGATTCAAGCGTTGGCTACTGTCAGAAATAATAGCAAGAGTTTCAGCTTGATCTTTGGTGATTTCCCCAGGAATACCATCTAGGAGCAATTGCGACCCTTCTCGAATCGACGTCAATGGCGTCCGCAATTCATGTGAAATATTTGCTAAAAATTCAGATTTCATTTCATCAAGCTTTTGGAGTTTCACTCCCATCAAATTGACCTGATCCACCAAGTCACATAACTCCTGAGGCACCGCTAACGATACCGTTCCGCCAAATTGTCCCTTCCCAATTCGACGAATCTGCGCATTCACCCGACGCAACGGGCGAAGGATACTATAGCTGGCAATACCAGCCAAGCCAATGCCCAAGACCAAGGCCATCAGCAACAATTGTTGAGTAATTTCCTGGGCTTGAACCGAACGGAGATGGGAATCCCTTAGAATGGCACCAACACTGGCTTCTTGGGAGGTAATATAGGCATTAATAGCCCCCGTCATCAGATCAATAAGCGTATCTCGGCGGCGCTCGTAGCTTGCAATTGCTAAGGGATCCCGATCTGCTTGCTCTACCCCGACACTCAGAAACAACGTATGAAATTCTTCATGACGAACTTTCACTTGTTGAAGAGCTTCGCGGGTGGTTCCTACTCCTTCTTGATTTTCAAGAGCTTCTAGTGTCTTTCGGAAATTCTCAGCTTCCTGCAAAAAATCTTTCAGGAGAGTCGTATCACGCAGAACCAAATACTGTTTATCACTTTTTAATTGAGCATACAGACTCGTGATCAACTGCTTCGCCGTCTCAACCGCCGGAAAGTGGTGCGTAGCAAGCTCAGCCCCGAGTTCCGTCAATGCACGAAACTGATTCAATATATAGAGGTTAACCCCGATTACAAGAGCAAGGATCGTCACATATCCTAACGCTAACCGCCAAAATATTGAGAGTCGAGCAAGCATGACTATGTAATTATCATGAAATAAAAACCATGCACTTTGAATTAATTTCCTTCGCAATCAATAACCACAATATTGTCGCCTCATTCACTACCTCGATAAAAAGTTTGGGAAATTCGATAATATATTTACGATATTTTTACGCTTTCATGTCACTTTTTAGAAAATCGTCTACCACATGCATACTGGCTTATGAATTGCAAAATACAATTTCACTTCATTACTTTTGTGCTGAATATAAACACTCCCATCATAACTAAACTGTGAGAATTATTAACGTTGTTTACCGTCCTGGCAGACCGAATGTTTTCCCCGACATGAGAAGAATATGGTTTAAAGATTCAATGTCACTAGGATGGGCTTGATGATACGATCGTTCCATGAGTCGGCCCAAATACTGCAAAGCTAGGTTTCAGCAATTATAAGACCCTCTAAATCTGTAAACAACTCTGGAGAAAATCACAACTAAATTCTTATTTTTTATCTCCCTGTTTTCTAATTTATTTTTCCCTGCATTTTCTAAATTAACTGCATTCATTGAATTTCGATGAATCCAGTTCCCATCGCCTGACCTTTTCGAAACCTTATTTCAAAAGGAGACTATTTTGAATGAAAGTTTGCGCACTCTCAGTGAAAAAGCACAGATTCCAAACAATGGCTCATGCCAATTGTGATCTTGAAACACGATTCGATTGCGACCAAAGAATTAATCAATACTCGAGGAATAGCATCTCAATGAATATTTCTACTCTCTACGCAACACCAATAAGACAGTCACTGATTGTTCATATGACATTTCTACTCCTGCTTAATTTTTTATTCATGACTTCGAATCTTTATGCCGCTGAGGTCTCTGTTACTTGGAATGCGAACCGTGAATCAGATCTGGCTGGCTATAGAGTCTTTCAGCGCCTCCTTCCTTCAAACGATTATAGATCCGCTGTCTTCTCTGGACTCCCATCCAATCCAAAGGCTCCACAAATAACCATCAGCAATCTTCTAGCTGATACAACGTATGGGTTCATTGCCACGGCCTTCGATTCCTCAGGAAACGAAAGTCAGATATCCAGGGAGGCCATCGTGACAACAACAAGTAACAGCGGTGACCTTTCAGGTGGGAGCACAAGTAACAGTACGAGTAGGAGCGCGAGTGGCAGCACGGGAGGCAGCATGTCATCCACGGATGGTTCAATATCCACCGGTGAGACTCCTCCCACGACGAATACCTTGCCCCCGACAAGAGTCGCTCCTGCCGGTGGGATGCCTCCCACGACAAACACCTTGCCTCCGACAAGAGTCGCCCCTGCCAGGGGGATGCCTCCCACGACAAACACCTTACCCCCGCGATAGGGTTATGTCGCAAACAGGAACGGGGACGAACAGCAACGCACCGCTCCTGGGAGCAGAATAAGGTATATTGCGTAACTGTCAGTTATTTATTTTGAGGATCAGTAATGCTAGGTTTTTATAGACAATTAAAGGAATTCTAAATGTCTCCGACAACAATATAAGTCACGAATAGATTTCTTTACTCAAGTTATCGGTGATAGTCAGTTAAGAAAATGAACCTGTAACATTCCAAAACAAACTCATTGTGCCTTTTCATTACAAATATTGCTCGATGGTTCAAGAGGCACGTATTAATTTAACCGTTGGGACCTCTTACTCCCAACAAGGACTTTTGATATACACAGGGAGTAAAAAGGGGGATAAAATGAAAAAAATCCATGACAAACTAAGATTTAGTTTTTTAGTACTTATTGGGTGTACATCATTTCTATTTTTTTCAGGAATGACAAGCCCACCCAAGGTTGATGCTCAAAAATCCCTTATGGATTCAACTTCTGTCAAAATTAACGGAAAAAATTGGACATTTCGTACGCCTCCGCCACCCGTGTCTCAGCGGAAGGTTCTTTCATCACATCCACGATTATTTATCACTCAAGCCAGCTTACCTACATTACGTGAAAAACTTTCGGATCCTGTTTATGCCAGTGATATGAATAGAATAAGGTACAATGCCAATAAGGGATATGGGATAGAAAACGCCTTGTTATATTTGCTTGAAGGAGACGCAAGCAAAGGCACTATAGCCAAAAACTGGCTGTTAGCAGGATCTTTCAAAGCACCCGCGGGTCTCCAAAGCGCCGGAACAAGGGTAGAACCGGTTCTTGTGTTTGACTGGGTCATGCCGCTCCTTACCAGTGCAGAAAAAACCCAAATCTTTGAGCTGGTAAAGGCAAATTATTTATATGATCATCGGATTGATACTACTCATCCTCGGCAAAAGGCGACGATGTATGGGAACGATGTATGGGGCCGAAACCCGGAACTACAGTATCCTATTTTGGCATTGGCTATTGCAGGAGATGGGATTGACGATGTTTGGGCACAAGAAGTCTTGGATTTGGCGTACGGTGAAAGCCGTCTAGCCATCGGACCATACGGAGCCACAAGAGGCGGATTTCTTGACATGCTAGCTTCGCTCTCTCTTGATGATGGGGGGGGATGGCAGGCAGATGCAGGCGGTAATTATGGAGCGAGTTATTATACCTTTTTTCTCCATGCCTTCCTGCCCTTGCAGGCGTGGGAAACGGCCACGGGTCAAGCCATGTGGGCAAGAACCCCTTTTTATCAAAAACTGCCTTCCTATTGGACCTATGATAGGGGCAAAACGCAGGGGGGGATAGGCTATGCAATCCCTGAGATGATCACAGGGATTTACCGAGACATTGATCCAGGCGCCGCAGCTTTAGCTCGATGGCAAGTGAATAAACTGGGTAGGAGCCCATACCTCCTTGTCTATCGCTTGATCCTCGGTGATTTGCGTGTCACACCCAAATCACCACAGGAACTAGGACTTCCTACAGCGAAATACATCCGTGGAGCAGATCTGTTTGTGAGTACCAGCAGTTGGGATGAAAATGCGGTCACTGTAAAAGCGACTTCCCGATATTTGGATACAAGTCGTTATGAACCAGCCAGTGGGGTTTTTGGCATACTCCGTGGGCAAGAACCGCTAGCTGTGCCGGGGGAACCAGTTAAGGGGATCAAATCAGCAGGCCTGTACTCAGGGCTTTGGGTTTATGACCCCACAAATATTGAGAAAACAAGGTTTCAACGCAACACATTTTGGGGCCATAATCGCGTACATAATGCTTACGATGCGGCGAGTAACCCAGAATATTTCCCAGGCGGTCCCGACAATATTGTCATTAACAACAAGTTTAGGGGCATAAGTACGGAATACTCAAATCAATTAAATGCACCAGGCGTTACAACGGCAAGACAAACTATTGTTCATATCCTGGACACCAACAGAGATTTCGTTGTTGCTTACCATTATACCGATGTTCCAGCGAACCTCACACGAGCCTGGTCCATGCGCCTTGCCGTCCCCCCCAGCTTTCAAAGTAATGGTAATGGTTTTTCGATTCCCGGAATGACGACTACCGTAGTAGCTCCAAGCACCAATACTATGACCTGGGTTGGAGGTTTAGGGGATGAAATGAGAAGCCCGCCACCTGAACGAGTCTGGTATGGAAGTAAAGGACATGGAGGCGCTGTCGGGTATTCGTCTGATCCAAAAAAAGCAAAAAATTGGGGAATAGGAAACCTCTTTGTACAACCCGAAAAGACTGCTCCTCAGAAGCTAGAGTTTTTGGTCGTCATGGATGTTAGTGATGGGCCCCCTGTTGCCGTAACCCGAATTTCTGATCGTGAGGCTCATTTTGGAGGTTGGAAAGTGTCATTTAGTTCGGATGGTAACTTCAAGGTTATTCCGCCAGATGGCACCATTATAGATTCAAAGCCCCCATCCCCACCGTCAAATTTACAAGTACAGTAGCTTTGAGTTGGGGGTTACCCAACCGACTAGGTAAGTAGTCATTCCGAATTTGCCCCTTAACAGAATTATTAAGGGGCAAATTCTTTTAGATTAGAATGAGTATTGGAGTAGCATATTTTTTCGAAAACTCCCCCCACCTGTTGCCAAGAGCAATGTTCTCTAACATGGGCTGAGGCGTTATCCCCTAGCCTCGCTCTCATTTTACTGTCTTTTCTCATCATGATGATTTTTTTACTAAATTCATAAGGATCATCTTCGAGTACGATATTTTCCTCATCTTTCACCGCCAAGCCCTCAGCTCCAATTGAAGTAGAAATGATCGCTTTGCCCATCGCCATGGCCTCGTAAATCTTCATGCGAGTTCCACCGCCAATGCGTATAGGAATGATATAGATACCAGCCTTCGCAATATAGGGTCGAACATCATCCACCCAGCCGGTGAGCTGGATCTCAGGCACTGAACTAAGTCGTTTCTTTAAACGAGGAGAAGGATTTCGACCAACAACGGTCAAGTGAATGCCGGGAACTTCTTTTTTCAAAAAGGGCAGGATATCGTTTGCAAAATAAAGAACGGCATCTTCGTTCGGAAGCCAATCCATTGATCCCACAAAAACAAGGCTTGAGGACTCCGTAGGAACGTCCTGCGGACAATAATGTTCAATGTCTACACCTGTGGGGATCGTGACAAGATTATCCAATCCATACAGAGAATGAAAAGTGTCGCGATCCTGCTCTGAAACAGCAATCACTGTATCAAATTGTTTGCAGATTTTTTTCTCAAAAAAAAAGATTTTTTTCCATTGCAACCACCAGAACAACTTGGCAAGTATTCTCTCCTCACCGTCATAATGTCTCTTGGAAATTTGTGACTCCACATTGTGTTGAAATAGGATGGAGGGCGTTCCGGAAATATTTTTAAAATTGAGTGCTGACTGGAGAAAGTCACAAATGACGAGGTCATATTTTTTCGCATGATGTTCGTTTTCAAGACACTTTCGCAACTTACGCGATGTATCGTTGAGAACAGAGACGGGGTAGACAGAAAACATCTGAAAAATTAATCGCAGAAAAAAAAGAAGGGAATATTTTGGTATTTCTTTCCAAAATACTGGAACGAATTTAGAACAGCACCGATCCATTTCCGGCAAAAAACAATCGTCTTTTGGGGACTCCACATTGGAAATCAAGGTAATCTCATGGTTCTTCGATAACTGCTCCAAGATTTTTCCAGTACGAATTTTTCCGCCTGTATCCATAGGGAGTAAAAAGCGTTGTGATAAAAACAAGATATTCATCGCTTACCAGCAAATCCCCTCATAGCCACTAGAAAGCCCGTCCAATGAATCGGCTACTCGCACCAAGTCAAAAATCTTTTTTTTGTCAGGCACATTCTTGAGTACATGTGCTACTTCTTCAGCTTTGTTTCCAATGACGATCAAATCGGCATGCTGAATGATGTCGTCAATCTTATCCGTCAACAATGTGGAGATATGCGGGATTTCTTTGTCGATGTAATCCTTGTTGGCACCCGTGAGGCGTGCAAGTGAGACATTACGGTCAAAGATCTCAATATCAAGACCTTTTCCGATGAGTGCTTCAACCAAAATCACAAGGGGCGATTCCCGCAAATCATCGGTTCCAGCCTTGAAGCTAAGCCCGACAACACCAACTTTTTTTACCCCGGAACGGACAATTTTCTCTATCACACTCTCAATCTGAATCTTATTGCTGGCGAGAATCGACTTAAGCAAAGGTACATCGATGTCATTTGACTTGGCTTGATAATTCAAGGCCCTCAGATCCTTCGGCAAACAAGACCCTCCAAAAGCAAATCCGGGCTTCAAATAGTACGAGGAAAGATTCAGCTTGTCATCCAAACAGAAAATATCCATGACTTTATGGCTATCGACCCCAATAGACTTACAAACGCTCCCAATTTCGTTAGCAAAAGTCACTTTTGCAGCATGAAAACAGTTGCAGGCATACTTCATCATTTCAGCCGTTTTAATATCAGTTATTTCTAAAGGGGCATTCAGAAAGTGGTACATTTTTTTAAGCAACTCCCCACTTTTTTCGTCATATTGACCGATCACTGTCATCGGAGGGTTAAAAAAATCATAAACCGATGTGCTTTCGCGCAAAAATTCTGGATTCATCGCCACACCAAAATCGATGCCAATCTGTTTTCCGGAAGCGGCTTCGAGTTCTTTTATAATGACGTCTTCCACGCTGCCTGGCAGCATCGTACTTCTGGCAACGACCACATGATAGTCCGTTTTTTGGGCAATACCTAAACCGATATCATTTGCGCATCGCCTCACGTAATCCAGCTTCAGGCTGCCATTTTCGTTGCTTGGCGTCCCGACACAAATGAGTGATAATTCTGTGTCTCGTACAGCTTCCCCCGGGTCAGTTGTGGCAAGCAATTTGCCTGGAGCATATTTATCCGATCGCACAACATCATAAATTATCTCACCAATATCCCTCTCCACTATTGGGCTTTTTCCTTCGTTAATCAGGCTTACCTTAACCGGACTGACGTCAACTCCGATGACATCGTGTCCAACCTTCGCCAGACAGGCCGCCGACACACACCCCACATACCCCAAACCAAAAACAGATATTTTCAATTTTTTGTCCTCCAACTTTCTAGACAAGAATCATTGCAGTCATCTTATTTTTTTTTAAGCTGAACCAATATCCAGCCCCTTAGACAGCCGAGGCACTCAAATCTGCTAATAATTTTTTCGTACCCCGTGGCCAGCATATAAAGAAGAGAATTGAACTTAAATATAGTGGGCTCCTGTCCCAAATATTCAAACTCCACAATACCGAATCCATGGTTTTGACTTAGGGCCTTTATAGATGAGTAGGTATTCGCCTTATAGTAAGCTGGAAAAACATCATCCATTTTTCTCCCTTCTGTTTTTGATACTATTTGTTTATGAAATCTGTTGGGGATTATTTTTGAGATGATGGATACGTAATCGCCAAGGTTCGGAACTAAAAAAATAAAACTCCCACCTGGCTTCAAAACTCTACTAACTTCATTAAATACTGCTCCAGGGTCTGGGACATGCTCCAGGACAGCTCTCGAAATAACAACATCGACCGAATTCCCAGGAATATCTATTGACGAAATATTTCCCTTTATATATTTGACTTCTGGGATAACCTCGATCGGGTCTTCTAAGTCAACGCCAATTAATATTTTTGCCTTTTTGTCAAACTTCCTTAAAATAGGAGCAGTGCGACCACAACCCGCATCTAAAATGGTATCAGACTCATTTAAAATAGATTCAATTTTACTTTCATATTTCCGGTATGGATGCTCTGCTGATTTGAAGTATTTCTTTTTCAACTCTTGCCTCGACAACATATATTTCTCCTATCCAACAGTTTCGGCTCGTCAGCAATATCTGTGAGTTGATTTAATAAAGGTTTTTCGATGAAGGCCGCCAAGCATGGCGGCCATACGAGGCGTTGTTCTGAAAACAAAATTTTCGAGCAGCCAATTCAGTGGAGAAGGCCTGAGTATGCAAAAATTTATATGCACGGGTCAGCATAAATAATCTCAATCTTCGGTTCTAGCTCATTTTTCCATTAGACGTAACACGCGCGAGGCATTAAACCCTTGCTTCGCAATAAAACAACTTCGAGAAAACAGATAGATCAGACGATTTCTTCATGCATCAATATAAGCTTGATGCCATAATTCAAAAGAGATTAAAGCCAAGATATGATCCGTGTAATCTGCACGATTATTGTAATGATCACTGATCATCTTTTTAATAGTTCCATGGTTAAAGTATCCTCTACGTTTAATGGTGTCTTCAGATAACACGTCTGAAACAAAATCATAAAGGTCATTCTTAATCCAATTTCCCATTGGACAACCAAACCCTTTTTTCTTTTTATTAATAACTTCGGGAGGAAGTATGTTCTGCATAGATTTTTTTTGAATATGGCGCAATTTTAAGCCTTGAATTTTATATTTTGATGGAATAGTCGCCGCGAATTCGACAAAATTATGATCTAAAAATGGGACCCTTGCTTCTATAGATGCCGCCATGCTCATCTTATCTGTCAATAATAGTAAATCATCCACCAACTGAGTTTTTATGTCAAAATTAAGCATTCTCTTTAGAGAATCTGCACCGTTCAATGACTGAGTATACAATCCGTAAAGGTCTCTATTCTTCGCATGACTCTTATTTAGTAATTCATGAAGAAAATCATTGCTAAAGATGGTAATCGTATCATGATATTGTTCATGCTCTGGCTTGTCAGATGAACGAATAAATCCCTTCCCAAGACGAAAAAAATTCATCATCACCGAATTCCGGTCTGAAGGTAACCACTCAAAAACTGCTGGAATCACAGTCTTCCTCAATATTCTAGGAATCCTTTGGTAATATTTATTTAATGAATAACCTAAATAGCGGCGGTATCCCCCAAAGAGTTCATCTCCGCCGACTCCAGACAAGATAACCTTAACCGACTCTTGCGCCAACTTTGAAACCAAATACGTGACGATAATCGAAGAATCAGCTACAGGTTCATCCATATGCGAAATCAGTCTCGGAAGTAAATCGATAACATCAGGTTTAACCAATATCTCATGGTGGTTGGTGTGAAACATCTTAGCCACCGCTCTTGCATCATGCAGTTCATTGTGGAACTCATTTTGCTCGTCAAAACCTATGGCATACGTGTTTATAGGACTATTGGTTAATTTTGACATGATGGCGACAATAGAACTCGAGTCCATCCCACCTGAGAGAAAAGCACCTAAAGGCACATCACTGACCAGGCGTAGTTTAATTGATTGGGTAAGCAGTTCTGTTGTTTTTCCACAATAATAGGAAAAGGGATGCTCTTTTTTGTCTTCATGAATGGGCAGATCCCAATATTTTTGTGTTTCGACACATCCATTTTTTACCAACATAAAGTGACCTGCTTCCAATTTTTGAATATTTTGAAACATTGTCATTGGCGCGGGAACATAGCCATAGGAAAGAAATGAAGAGAGTGATTCATGTTCGACAGTTCTTGGAATCGACCGATCTTCAAGAATAGATTTAATCTCAGATGCAAATACAACCTTACGATCGTCTTGCCAATAGTAAAGCGGTTTTATTCCAATGCGGTCTCTTGCGACAAAAAGCTGCTTCTGATTATTGTCCCAAATTGCAAACGTAAACATTCCATTTAAATGCTCTAAAATTTTTACCCCATATTCTTCATAGCCATGTAGAATGGCCTCTGTATCTGTTCTAGTAGAAAATCTGTGCCCCTTTGCCTCTAACGTTTCACGCAACTCTTGGAAATTATAAATTTCTCCGTTAAAAACAATGACAACAGAATCATCTTCGTTAAAGATGGGTTGTTTTCCCGAATGAAGGTCAATGATGCTAAGGCGTCTCATTCCTAGCCCGATCCCTTCATTCATATATATACCATCATCATCCGGCCCACGATGAACGATGGCGTCGCACATTTTCCGGACAAGTTGCCTATCAACGTGCTCTTTTTGATCTAAGTAATGTATTCCTACAATTCCACACATATTTTCACGTACACTCCAGAAATATTTTTCAAAAAAAATATTTTTTAGCAACATTATTTCTATTGCAGCCGTGGCATTTACCCCAGACGACACCTAAGCTGCATCCCTCAAGGATTCGCCCAGGATATATTTCATTCCAGTATTCCAACTTGAGACAGACGGTAGCTAGAGACCACACCCCGAGTCTTTCACATGACTCATTTTTAAACCTCCACGCCATTACACTGCACGACTGGGCTGTCATTCTCACGAAATGAAACCATGTAGTTCTGTTGATCAAAAGAAAATGCTTTATGATAGAGATCCTCAGTCTTGGAGGGCATCGACGAATCCTCCTTGAAAGAAAAAGTAGGCTTCCCCTCTTTCCAAGGAAGTAACAAGAGAGGAAATAGGACTGTTTTTTTAGACAAAGGAATAGAAAAAGACAAAACCCAGGTCGGTTTTTTATATCCATAGCCTTCCGCCTGCCAACCGGCTTCCGGCCCCATGCCCTCTTCTCCTCGCCGAGCTTCTATTTCATAATCTTCAAAATACTGAATCAGAAGTCCGCCATCTCCGTTACTCGCAGTAACTTGCTTTTTCTCACGATCAATTTCAAGAGCAACAGAGGAATCTAAATGAAAATAAGCAGTCGCCTTCTCATTCTGTCCAGCACTTTGGAGACGATCTGACAAGACCCAAAATCTGGATGCGATCGAAAGAATTTCTCGCCGATGACAGGTCTCCTTATCATAAACGACCTCACCACAAACGGCCTGCAAATTATCCTCTTGGCGCCAGTACTGTAATTTCGGATTGATCACAGATTTCCAGGTTAGTCGCTCGCAATATTCGGCCTGTGTGTGCCCTCCCATTTTGATAGTATTGTGCGCCGCTTCTTCCCGGAAATGACGATGCCAATCGAGCGAACCAAAATAGGTATGAAACCCCCCTTCAACCAAAATCGGTTTTCCGAAAACAGAGAGTGAAAAAGACAAAGCATCTGCATGCCCATGAGCAGCAGAGGGCACATCGCCTGCATGTAATCCTGCGGCAATCACACCGCAGTCGAAACAAAGGTAGTGGCTGTTTTTTCCCCAAGCCGTTCTCATCACAAAATATCCACTACTAGACAAGGCCTTCGAGGTTTCTAGTGGAACGGCGCTTTTCATCGACTCAAATTCTGCGAGAGAGGGTTCGTCACAGAGCCAGAGTAGTTCCTCACAAAACCCGTTACTGTTATGCTTGAAATCAGAACGATGAAACAACACAGCTCCGAGACTTAAAAAACCCCGAAAATCCCAAGAATGTTCTGCGCTAAAATAGAGTGATCGTGCATTGTCAATATCACCGATGGCTAGCAACCTACCGTTTGGCTGAGTGAGATGCATGGAAGCGTCCAAGGCTTTTTCAATCACTGACAAGATATTTCCTGAAACGGGTTTGTTGTTTATCTTACGAAGGAGTGCAGCTTGCAAATAAAAGCCCAAGGTGAAATGGTGGTAAAATGTTGCCTGTTCGACACACATACCATCCTGAAAAAACTGCTGGTCAATATTTTTATCTAAAATAGACCAACCCAGTTGTTCCCATGATTGTCCTGTCTTTAATTGAGAAAAAAGACTGCCAATTATGTGAAGGCCAGCGGCCTCACCGATTAAATGATTGTACGGGCTCGAAAAATATGACAGGTGATGTTCTATGTGAAGAGCATGTTCATAAATTGCTTTCAAAAACATCCAGTGAAACGCGGAATCCATAGACTGAGAACCCTGGCATAAAAAATAGGCCCAAATCCATGAGATGCTACGTACAGCTAGCTCCAGAGAACTGGTCCAATTCACACCTGAATGATAGGGGTTATCAGAAATCCATGATGAAATAATTTCACATATTTTTTTGGCGTATTTTTCATCACCAGAGATCCAATAGGCTTTTCCCAACACAATCAGGTATTGATGGCGATTCATTTCCCAGACATACTTAATATCCACCGTCTCACTAGGCTTAGCTTTGTGCACTCGTGTGTAAAAAACACGCGGCCACTCACACCCTTCAAGCGGATCATTGTGCCACTCACCCTCTTGAGCCAAGAGTACGTCATTTCCTAAAAGAAACACGCGACCCTCGCAGAGGCGATCTGCGTCAAGCAACCATTTTTGGGTGTCTAGATTTTTTTTTATCTGCGTACTGCGATTCTCTTTGGAGTAGGCTTCGGTAAAAAAACGATCTCTTCTCCCAGACCAAAAATCATCAAACAGTAAATGTGCTACATCGTGTTGAGAGGAGAGACCACACAATTCACGGACAAAGCTCTCGTCACTAAGCTGATCTTTCCCTAACAGGTGGCTTGCATATTCCTTCTTTTCGAGGCGTCGCTCAGAAAAACGAAATAATATCTCGTCCTTAGGCATTACAAGTAATTTCTTAATTTTATTGATCAGCAAGAGAATCTTCCCTAATCTTTCTGTCTTATCAATTTCCTTGAATAGCTTTTTTATACCCAACAAATACTGTCAATTCGGCCTAATTTGATAGCCTCTTTTTATCGGAGAAAGATAACTTCTCCTTGAAAGGTCAGTGAGATGATTCCCTATATACCGGACATCTATAAATTGTTTTTTGAAGGAATGCATGACAATTATTGACTCACCTTCTGAAGGAGGGATTCATAAAGAACTTGATACTCTGAAACCATCTTTTTTAGGCTAAAATTCGACAATACTCTTCTCCTTCCTTCAATCCCAAACGCAAGTCTTTTTTCATGATTCTGTATCAGTTCCTTTAATGCCTGAACTAAATGGGGCTCATCCTCAGACGCAATAAGTATCCCACTTTTGCCATCCTCAACCACCTCTGGCGTCCCACCAACAGCTGTGGCAATAACCGGAATTCCACATGCCATGGCCTCAAGCACCGCATTTGGCATACCTTCACTTAGTGAAGGCAGGACAAAAACATCAAGGGCATTGAGGATCTCTGGAATATTGGGCTGGACCCCGGCAAAATGAATTTTTTCTGAAAGTCCTAATGTTTGGACTTCTTGTTTAAGTTCCGACTCAAGAGGCCCTTCCCCTACAATCAGAACTTCAACTTGATCAAAATGGGGTAAGATTACCTTGCAGGCATTGACGAGAAGCGACTGGTTCTTGACAGGTCTCAGGCTTCCGACCGTACCGATACAAAAACTGCCTTTTTTTAGACCCAGTTTTTTTCGTGTTTCTTCTTTTAATTCTGGGTTTGGAAAAAACCGCTCGGTATCCACCCCATTCACAATCGCTTTGATCTGCTCATGGGGAAATCTGATAATATTTGTTACCTTTTTGCGATGAGCCTCGGAAACCGAGAGTACTTGGTCGGCAAAACCCCACAGAAACCGTTGCAGCAGAATATTGCGTTTTTTATCCTCAATCGTTCCGCGTTCTGCATGAACGATCCTCGGAACTCTCGCAAGCTTTGCTCCGAGGATGCCTTCTAATGCCGTCCCCCAATTATGTGTCTGCACAATATCTGCGCTAATTTTTTTGAGCATCAGACAGATTTTGTAAATCAACACCGGATTATTCCCGCCTTCTTTATTAAGAGAGATGACTTGGATACGGTTAGGATCCACTCTGTTGTTAAGCGGGTGCAGAGGAGCAAAAGTGATAATGGTAGATTCAAAACGATTCGGATCAAGATGATTGACCAGGTTCGTCACCATATTTTCCAACCCACCAAAACCATACGTATGGACGAGAAAGGCAATATGAATTTTTTCGTCTGGCTTCTTTTTCACGATGACCACGTGAATTTGGGGAAGACCAATTTCAAATCCCCACTGGCTTCCTTGATCAAAACAATAAGATATGGTGAACGTAAAATAAACAGAACGTAAACATAGGCAGGGCACCTAATATTACAGATGAGATCAGAGCCAGCTATAAATAGATGGGCCCTCTAAATCCGCTTTGAAGCAACAAAATCATGGCATTCACAAAGACTCAGGCAAAAAGTGGGGTTACCTATGGACCTGTCATGAGCAACACCCAGTGATTAGGTCAACAATTCAATTAGGGTGTGGGGGAAATTTAGATGATTGATAAGTTCGATGTCTCACCGAACGCCTGATCTCGAGTACGGGGAACGCTGGGAGTCATCATCATGATTTGTTTTTTGTTCATCCAGGGCTACCATGGATTTTTCTGATTCAAGCACCTGCAGGTTTTTGAGTGCGGCAGAAAATGCTGGCAGCCAAAAGAGCACCTCTGTAAGCAATCTTGAGGTAAAGACTCCCGCAGTGAGGACCCCGACAAATCCTATGAATAGGGCAATGCTTTGAAGCCAAATTTTCCGCCCCTCTTCTGTGTGTGGGGCATTTTTTCGAATATCATTCAACTGGTAAAAAGTGCTCAGAATGAATCCCATCAAAATGAGGAAGCCTTGGATTCCAAAATCGCTCAGCGCCTGAAAGTATGTGCTATGAACAGCTCTGCGCTCTCCTCCATGGGCCGCGACAATGTGGGGAATATAAATGGGACTTAAATACACATATCCTCCCCCTCCCGCACCAAACGGATAATCCTTAGAAAGTTCTATCGCACCTTTCCATGAGTCAAGGCGACCTGTTGCAGATGAATCTTCCCCATAGTCTTCCTTAAACTGCTGACGTTCGATAAACTGGGTATCCATTAGAGAAAAAAACAGAATACCACCTGCGATCATCCCCATAAAAATCTTCTTCCGCATCGGACCTTTTGAAATTTTTAGGGCCATCAAACCTTCCATGAGCAAACCCATCATCCCACCTCTGCTGTTGCAGAGAACAAAGGCATTAAGAGCAAAAACTGCTGTGATGCTGCAAGCCAATTTCACCCATGTTTTTCCCGTGTAGAACATCGAACCGACCAAGGGCAAAATGGCAACAAAGATAGTGGCAGCGCCATTGTCATTCCAGGCATTTGGCCCCCCAATGCCATAAAGGCGCCCTGCTTCTCTCCTAGGGTCCACATAAGCCGACCAACCCCATGAGAAGATGCCATACATATGTACATATAAGGCATAGTCATAATGCTCTTTCGTTCGAATGGTTTGGAAAATCAGAAGGTACATAATCAACAACTTGAGAAGAATAATACTATGGTCCAAAGATTTTTCTTCCCACACAGCCGTAGTCGCAGTAACAAGAAAGGCATTAATGACCAGCAGCACAAACCAAATTGTTTGAGGATGTTTTTTAATTCCTAAGGGAGGAAGGCGTTTGCGCGCTAATAAAAACCCACCCACCCACAGAAGCGAGATGATCAGGGACCAACGTAAATTAGGTAAATCTCTTCCCCACCACCTAAAAGCCGGAGTTTGGTAATATGTAAAGAAATAGGCGAGCATCCCGTAGATGGGATGGACATATGCCATTAGCGACCCACCCACATACGTAATAAGCCATGCAATTGCAGTAAGGGACATTAAACTGCCTTTAAAAATCGATCAGCCATATCAACCTTCATCACGTAGTAATCCTTGGTTTACATGTCCCAGAGCATTTCAGCAAGAGCTTCAGTGGAACGCATTCGACGTAATTCAAAAAGATCACTCTCATAACCTGGTTTCCCTGCTTTTGAAGTTGTTGCAGATTTAAATCCCGCCTCTCGTAGTAAAACCTTGGATTTTTCGTCAAAGTGAGCAAGGGCCCCACCATTCGGATAGGCAAAATGAACAATTTCAGTTTGTAGTTGTGTTTCTAAGAGGGATTTACATCCAAAAATTTCCGCGTGAGCCTCATCAATTGTCGCACTGGGTAGATTAGGATGAGTCAACGTATGTCCTCCAATTTCCATCCCCATCTGCACCATTTCTCGTAATTGGGACCAATTTAACATGAGACCCTCTGGAAAAGGCGGTGCATCATTAAGTTCAAGACTGAGAGATTTTCGAATATGCTCTCGTTTTTCCATGGTGACAGATTTCAATAATTTAGTTACTTTTCTTATGGCCTGTTCCCGCTCCGCTGCATTGGAGACCGCCAAGCAGCATGCTTCATTTGGAAAAGGCAATGTCATCTCATTTTTTCCCGTTTTTTCGATCAAATGCCGAACTTCAGCGACCCAAAAGGATTCATCAGATTCAATACACCCTGCTGTAATATAAAAAAGACCGGTGAGTCCGTAGTCGCTAAGAACTTTTGCTGCATCAAGATTATCGGCATACCCATCATCAAATGTTAGCACGAGCGTATTTTTGTGGAAGGGCTGTTGATTTTGAAGGTGCTCAATTAGGTGGGTCATCGTAATCACATGAAAATACTTCGCAAAATAACCCACGTGCTCTTTAAAGGCCTCAGGGGTAAGCCGAATGCCTGAGCTAATCAACTTGCTGTCAGAACAAACCGAATGGTAACGAATGATGACTGGAACAGAAGATGGTAAAAGGCTGCGCTTCATCGCATCGATACCCATTTGGTAACAAAGAGATTTGACCACGAGAGCGATCTGACTTTTGATTTTCCTCATTTGAAAACTCTCTCAGAAAAATTATTCTATAAAAGCGGCGTTGAATACTCCTCCGTTTGTCGGAGAAGTTTATTTCGACAAAAATCATCCCTGACAAACGGAGCTAAAACGATTTGATTCATCCGCATGTTTCATTTCAATCCAATTTTGGTACCACAACACAAACACAAAACAGGACCATAATGTATCTTTATGGTTTGCCTTTCCCTGAAGATGTTCATGTAACATCTGAGAAACGGCTCTAGGATTTAAAATGCCAATTCGCTTGAGATGACTCTCCGAGAGGACATCCAAAGCCATTTCTCGTAATTCGTCACGAAACCAGAGATCGACGGGAAGAGTGAAGCCATGTTTTGGCCTTTTTTGAATGACCTCTGGCAGAAGTGAATTGAATGTCTTTTTCAGAATATATTTCCCTATTTTCTCCCCTGTCGATTTCCGCAACTTTAGGTTTTCAGGAATCGTTGCTACAAATTCAACCAATCGGTGATCGAGAAAGGGAACGCGGGTTTCAAGTGAATGGGCCATACTCATCCGATCAACCTTGACCAAGATATCATCAGGCAAATAGACCTTTGTATCGTAATACATGAAGGGAGAAAGAAATTCTCGTCCTTTCCCATTCAGGGAATACATTTCAGAGAAACGATAAGGATTACAATCCCTGGTTTCTGCTTTAAATTCTTCTGAAAGGAGACCCTCCAGTTGAGCCGGAGCCGAACCAAGACAAAAGAAAGGATAATCTTCAATGCCCAGGCTCTGAAGAAAAGCCTTTCCTCGTGTGTGCTTAGGAAGAATTCTTCCTGTGGCA
Source organism: Nitrospirales bacterium (assembly GCA_029261235.1). Lineage (GTDB taxonomy): Bacteria > Nitrospirota > Nitrospiria > Nitrospirales > UBA8639 > Nitrospira_E. The sequence continues at coordinate 13,056 of JAJDBS010000203.1, read as the reverse complement.
GCTAGCTGCTTTCGCAACGAGCGAGGAAGAAGGTTCCACTTTCTCCTCGCGTCCATTCTAAAATATCGTGTATATCCCGCAAAAAGCTCGTCTCCACCATCACCAGAAAGTGCCACGGTCACATTCTGTCTTGTCATTTTCGACAGCAGATAATTTGGGATGGCTGTTGAATCACCAAATGGTTCATCAAAGTACCACACGAGATCATTGATCAATCCAATCGCCGACGCTTCAATGATCTGTTCCTTATGTTCTGTCCCAAATGCCCGTGAAACCTCGAGAGCGAAAGAAGATTCATCATATTTTTCTTCTTTAAAGCCTATAGAAAAGGTTTGAACGGGTCGATCCATTAAACGACTCATCAAACCAACAATTACTGAAGAATCAATCCCACCGCTTAGAAAAGCCCCAAGAGGGACATCACTGACTAGACGAAGTCTGACTGAATCTTCAAGCAAGTCGTATATCCTTTCTGAAATATACGACTCACCCATCGTGTAATCGGGTTCGTAGGTGAAATCCCAATATTTTATTTCGGAAATTTCCCCCTTCACAATGCGGAGGTAGTGACCCGGCAAAAGTTTTTTGATGCCGTCATAAATGGTTAAGGGGGCTGGAATATAATTTGACAGAAAATATTGATAGACCGCTTCTGTATGAAGTCGGGGAAGCTCTGGCAACGTGGTTAAAATCGATTTCAACTCAGAAGAAAAAGTAATCCGTTTACTGGAACACAGGTAGTGAAGCGGTTTCTCGCCAAAACGGTCTCGAGCCAGTATCAATTTTTCATGCTTTTGATCCCATAGCGCAATGGCAAACATCCCGTTAAGGGAAGAAAGAAAATCTTCTCCTTCCTCTTCGTAAAGGTGGACCAGCACCTCGGTATCACTTTGCGTCCTAAAGGCATGTCCTTTTTTAATCAATGTCTCTCGCAAAATTTTATAATTGTAAATCTCGCCATTAAACACAACACAGATAGATCCGTCTTCATTAAAAATTGGCTGCTGACCGGAATCAAGGTCAATAACCGTTAAGCGTCGCATCCCAAGTCCAATAGGCCCGTGACAATGAATGCCTTCTTCATCTGGACCACGATGACGCATGACTTCACACATTGGAGCAATCATCCCAGGGGTTATTTTCTCTTCTTTTTTTAGACTTAAGATTCCACTAATTCCACACATGAGTCTACCGTAGTATCCTATTCTTTAATCATGAAAAGGCTTAAATATTGTCATTGCTGAAACACATTATCTCAAGATTCTCGTCCCATTGCTCGACTGAGTAATTGGTCAAGTTCCTTCGTTAAATCAAAGGCTTTATACTTTGCTATGAATTCCTCAATTTCCTCCCTTGGTAGAACATTGTTCCGTTCATCAAAAAAAGATCGAATTCCTGCTAAGATTTCATCAGGGTCATCTGGGTTAACAATCCTCCCCAACGGATAAAGCTGAAGAATATCTGCCGTTGCACCTTCCGGAGTAAGCCCTAAAATCGGTCTACCCAAAGCCATATACTCAAATAATTTAGCTGGGACACAAAGACTCAGCCCGCCCTGAAGAAGTAACAAAAGATCAGCCTCAGCCATAATATGAATGGCCTCTCGGTGTGAAACACGAGGAAGAAGTTCGACATGTTGCTCTAAATCTAATTGAAGCACTATTCTATTGACTTCATCTTTTTTTTTGTCTGAAAGACCGACCAACGAGAGAAGCAGACGGTCTTTGTGTGAAGTCGCACACTGAAGAAACAAGGCCCACGCTTTTAACAAAGGGACCGGGTCCCTTCCTCCATATATAGAGCCAGCATGCACCAACTTAAAACCGTTTCCCCAAGATGAGGAGGGTTGCTTAATGGCCTCAAAGTCCTCTGGCTCATATCCGTTTGGAATCAGTTGGAATTTTTCAGGCGCGATGTTCTTGTAAAAATGACGAAACTCTTTTCTCGTCCATTCTGTGTTGAGGATGATAAATCTTGCTTGTCGTACAACGGTCTTTTCCAAAATTTCTGCCATGAACTTCTGAGCCTTACTTCGCTTCAGTCTCCAAGGACTTCGCGCCCAAGGATCCCGAAAGTCTGCAACCCAAGGAACATCACTTAGCTTTGATAAAGTATATGCAATAAGATGAGATGTCCACGGAGGGCCAGAAGAATAGATAAGGTCAAATGACCCTCTTCTCATGGCAAGCCATCCGCTTAGAAGACTCCCCCAAAGCCAGCCGATGTGATTATCAGGAATAGTAAACGGTATTGAGATGAGATCTTTGAACATCTGAAAACGGCTCGGTGCTTGTAGGCCTTGGTTAGGTAGAGAGCTGGAGTCTGTCGTGTTTTTGGGTCGCCTTGAAATCGTTTTTTTTAGAAAGTTTATAAAACATATTGCCTTCACTAAACCACGGAAAACCGGGCTATGTATGACTTCAAGATCCGAGGGCAAGCGCTTCAAATATTGAGGATCAACAGGCGTTCCAGGAATATAGTCTTGAGGGTCAGCTGTTAAAACAACTACTTCCCAATTAAGCTTCCTAAGATATTTTACAAAACGAAAGGAACGGTGAGTCCCCGCATCTGCATTTGGCGGAAAATTGTAAGCAATAAAGAGTAATCGCTTCTTGGGGAGAGAGGCTGGATTCAAGCAAATCCTTGGGTTATTTTGACCGACTAGAATTTCAAAAAGGGATTCAAATAGCCACTACATTTTCATTGCAAAGAAAAATCCTGGAAATTCAGTAACCCTCAGGAAAATGGCAAGAATAAATAACAAAACAAGTTTGAGATGTGGCCACGTTCTCTTGGGACCACTTATGAATATACTTGTCTGTAATTGATAGTTGGCCTCCTCAAGATTCCGGAAAAATCCCGATTATCTCAACTGGATGCGATCTGTGAAAAATGTTTAGCCATAGGAGAATATTTCATGAAAATTCAACCTATCACACATTTCAAGGTAAGGAATTTTGTCTCCCTCCGTGGTGGGGGAAAAAGACTATAATCCTAGAAACATGTCACGAGGCCAAATATAGGAGAATAGAGAGCTAAGTTCTGCGGCAAGCTGAAAACCTATAGATCCCCAGTAAGAGCACATATATTAAATATTCAATGCCACATATTTAAAGAACATCAAAGTGAACGATTTATGATACATTTATCGGCAATTAATTTCCATTATTTACCCTACCTTGGATTAGGATAGAAGATTTTAACGCTTGTCTCTATCTAGAAGTTTTCCAAAACATTTGGATTATTGCTCAACTGACCTGCCCCCAGGAATTAGGCCACATGCTCAGGTAGGGTTCGTGTCTCGAGGGCCGGTGGCTGATAGCCCAAAGCACTATGTGGCCGGCAGGTATTGTACAACCTGCGCCACCGTTCAATAATAATCTGTGCTTCCTGCAGCGTGCAAAACAGTTCCTCGTTGAGTAACTCATCCCTAAACTTCCCATTGAACGATTCCACATACCCATTCTCCCAGGGACTCCCTGGTTCAATAAATAATGGGCTGACTTCCAACTGCTGATACCACTCACACAAGGCGTGAGTGATAAACTCTGGTCCGTTATCAGACCGAATATACGCTGGGCACCCATGCTGGAGAAATAGTGGCCCTAACACCCCTTGGGACGTTAGCCGTCGTTGTACTTCAATGGCGAGACACTCGCGGCTATATTCATCCAGTACCACCAACAACTTCAAGGGGCGACTATCCTGCGTGCTATCCATGACAAAGTCATAGGACCAGACATGATGCGGATACGCTGGCCGTTTTCGGACACACGATCCATTGGCCAGCCAGAGACGCCCTCGTTTGGGCTGTTTCTGTGGCACATTCAACCCTTCCTGTCGCCAATCCGTAACACCCGTTTATGATTCACCGTCCAGCCTTTCCGCTGTAACAGTGCGGTAATCCGTCGATAGCCATACCGTCCATACATTCGCGCCAATTCGATGATGTGTGTACGTAATGATTGCCCATCTTCCGAACGATGAACCACATACTGGTGCGTGGGCAGACAGTGTTTCAGCACGCGACACGCCCGACGTTCCGACACCTTCAACTTCTGTTGTACTTGCACCACCGCTTCACGGCGTCGGGCCTGGCTCAGAAGTTTCCCTCTGCGACTTCCTGCAAAATCGCTTTGTCGAGGGCCAAGTCTGCCACCAGTTTCTTAAGGCGCGTATTCTCCTCTTCCAGGCCTTTCAAGCGTTTCACCTGATCCACGCGCAGTCCCCCAGACTCCCGCTTCCAACGATAATAGGTTTGCTCACAGATGCCGAGCTACCGTCAGGCATCCTGCACGGATACCCCTTTGCCGGATTCAATCTCAACCGTCCGTAAATGGACAATAATGCCTTCCGGTGTAAATCGTTTACGGCCCATGCCTTCCTCCTTTCGCCAGATTCCCAAAATCCTAACTCGAAATCTTGCTTAGTTTGAAGGGGGCAGACCAGCTCGTTTTGTGACTAACGAAGCAGAACCTCGATAATCCGACCTCCCGCCTTGCCATCCCAGAGAGGTGGAGTCTTCTTTGAAATGTCCATACGGTTCATAGCGGCAAGAGTTTCCAAAACGATAGTTTCTTTATTAATTCCAATAAGCTTATTGGTTCCATGTGAAATCGTGACGGGACGTTCCGTATTCGGACGAACGGTTAGGCATGGAACCCCTAAGATAGTCGTTTCCTCTTGAACCCCACCGGAATCACTAATGACAACCTTGGCGTCTGCCATCAACTTCATGAAATCGAGATAACCCACAGGATCACAGATCAACACTCTATTGACCTCTAGCAAACCTTCTTTCCGAGAAATATTGTCCCTCGAAGGATTAAGAGCAGCCAGTTTTCCTTGCGTCCGTGGATGGCAAGGGAAAACAACTGGAATGTCTTCACTAATTGCCTCTAATGCTTGATAAATTTCCTTCAACATTTCCTTTGAATCCACATTCCCAGGTCTGTGCAATGTGGCGAGAACATATCCTTTAGAAGTGACATTTAACCTAGATAAAATGTCAGATGCCATGGCTTTCTCTTTATGTTTGAGAAGAGTATCAATCATGACATTGCCAACAAAAAATATTTTTTCAGGATCAATCCCTTCTTTCTCGAGATTTCCTCTTGCGCTCTCTTCGGTCGTAAATAAATAGTCGGATATTGAATCAGTCAGAACTCTATTAATTTCTTCTGGCATTGAACGATCAAAACTTCGTAAGCCAGCTTCGACATGGGCAACTTGCACCCCTAACTTTACAGCAGTTAAGGCACAGGCAATAGTCGAATTGACATCTCCTACGACCAAAACCAGACCTGGCTTTTCTCGAATAACCACTGACTCAAACCGCTCAATAATAGCAGCCGTTTGTTTGGCATGTGAACCTGAACCAACCTCTAAATTGATGTCAGGCTTAGGAATACCTAAGTCATCAAAGAAATTCTGTGACATCTTTTCGTCATAATGTTGGCCCGTGTGTACTAAGAAAGGAGAAATCTTTGGAGACTTACGCATCTCCTCCATTAATGGGGCGATTTTCATAAAATTAGGTCTAGCACCTACCACAAGAATTATTTTCTTCAAAGCGTCACCAGGCTTCCTTTCCAACGTTCACTAACCTTGGTTGTTGGCACGGGACGGTATGCCCAAGGTACAACAATCAAAATTCGTTCTCGTCAATGTGGAGCGATTCCAAGCCTTCCATGCAATCTCACTATTGCTCCATTAACATAGACAAAACAGTGTTCAATCTCAACGAACTATTTTATTGCCAAGAAAATCAATAACTGTATCAAAGGGAATTAAAACCTTAACCTATCATAACAGAACACGTTCACTAGCACTCTTACCACCAGGTATGGAATCAAGTCTCTTGCCAACTCACCCTCGAGGCCTTCTTTCTGGTTGTGGTAAGCGTCTCACTGCTCCGATCGCAATCCAAAACGCCCTGTCTTTGCAATTCACTACAATGCATTACTCTTGAGTATAACTTCAAAGTATCTAAATCCTGATCCCGCATGTTAGTTCAATGTAACTTTGTCGATCTGAACATCTACGTCTAGTTGACGCATACTCCCTTCCTGCAGCCATCTAATTAATAATACATTCTCTTGAGATGTGAATTCGTAATTTCTATCCTTATCGCCCGCTTCCATACTGTCTTTTTCCGGATTTCGGAATTCAAGAAGAGTGACAAATTCGGCCGTCTGCCCGTTCAGGCGTGATATTAGGGCAGGCGCAGGAACCAACTTTGCGTGTTCGGTAGAATGCCAACCTTGCATAGGATCTTTTTTGCCCGTGACGATTCGCATGCTTGGGGGGTTTTTGCCAAGCTGCATTAACCGTAAGACAGGCAGATGGCTACTCCCTTTTTTTTGAATTCTAACCCCAACCTCTTGAAATCCTGATGCAATCTCAAGATCAGGAGCAAAATGGAAAATCTGTTCAAATCGATGAGCAGTTCCCATTGGCAACCTTTGGGAATTATTTCCCTGAGGCAAGAGCCGATCAATGACCAAGATTAATTCCGGTCGAATGAAAATTAACCATCGATGGTGCTCAAAGCCTGAATAGTTCTTGTGAGAAGCATGAATTAACGTATATTTTTTGTGAGTTTCAATCTTATGAATCTTGGTCTTATATCCTTTATAGCTTACTCCATCCAGGACTACTGTATTATGTGCTGCCACACCTAAGACATAATCACGCCCTGCGTCATGCTTATAACTATATCGTCCTGGATCCACCAAAAGTTCTCTTCCCCCATTGGAAACGATAAAGCTCAAATCATCTGCTTGACGATGCCCTCTTCCTTCATGTGCTCCAGCAGAAAAAAATAGGTAGAAAGATGAAGGGAAATCTAGCTGGCCATTCGCGAAATCACGGATAATCACATATCCCTCATCTAAAAATACCTGAGAAACGTTTTTTGTTTGCTTCGTCCTTCCACTTTCCATGAGCTCTTTAAGCAAAGGAACTTCCTTCGAAAATCCAGCTAAATGTTCTCGATAGGAAGTGATATGCTTGGTAGGTGTATCACCAATCTGGGCGAGGTAGCCATCCGGCTTGACGACATGAGGCACAAAAGTAGCCATCAATGGCAACACTTTCTGCAATTCTACAATTAACGAGTGGGACACCCCCCAATTTATTAAAAAGTCGCGAGTCCGGTGGAGCTGCCTCATTCCGTATAGATGATAGTGGGGAGAATGCTCTAAATGGACCCCTTGAGGAGAAACTGCAAAGCGAACCTGCTGACTCATTCGATCCAGCGCCAACTCTTTCCATTGACTTGCCTGGCTAACCTCAGGATACATAAGAGAAAATGCAAGAAGCCCTCGATCTTGATCGATTCCATGATTATGATGGTGGGCGTAGAAGTTTTCATCTGCCAAACGTGACGCATGTCCCAGCATGGCACGAAAAATAGTTTCAACTTTTTGAAGATCTTCGCTTTGTGTTTCCTTCCAAACTTCGAAGAAATATAGCCAATTCATTAATCGGAGGGCAGTGCCTGCGTCATACCAAGAAAACGCTGATGGAGGCTTAAAAACATACTGGATATTATCAGATATCCAATCCAAAATTAGCTCCTCAGCCTTCTTCAAATAGATAGGGTTTCCATTTTTTTCATAGGCCCGGACTAAAGTGACAACAAAGTCCATATTATGCAAACGATAATTCCAGGATCGATCATCATAAGGATCCTCACTCCAGGATAGGTTGCTTGGCAATTGGGCTGTGGGGTAGTCATAAAATTGAAATCGAGAGGCCAAAAAAGCATTTGCTGTTGATAAGAGATCAGAATTGGGAGTAATCGAATCTAGAAAGTTAAGTAGGCGATTTGAGTATGCTTGAGAACCTCTGGCAAGAGCACGCAAAGCTTTCTGTCGTTTTTGTGTGGAGCACTCTTCTCCACATTGGATATCACCCTCATATAAATATCCTTCAATTGGAGGAAATTCTCTTTCATAATGAAAATTGAAAAAGAGGAAATTCCCATAAGCAATTCCCACAAGCACCAAACCTAGCATTCCAATAACCATTTTTTGGAAAATTGGCTGCTGCCGCAATAAAACCCACACCACCAAACCGCCCAAAAATGCAACGAGAGCGGCAAGGCAGATCTCGGTCACTCTCCATGGGGCAATAGAGACAAACAATTTCGTTCCCCATAAGCCACAAACTGCCATTACTATTAGGAAAAGAATGTTCCTAGAAGAAGAATAAAAAATCTCCCTTACCACACCAATTTTCATTTTTTCATTCTCTCCTACGTCTACCTTCCACTTACATATGAATAAAATTAGTTGCCAAGAGAAGATCTGCACGAATTGTAAGAAAAGCGTAGGTCGTTTACTATCTCAATAATTGTGGCAGAATCGGAACATGTCAACCTAATGTGGACAATCATTTCAAAGATAACATCTATTTCACGTAGCCATCGACGAGCCAAGGAGGAAAATTAACGTGAGCTTCATTCATTAGCTCCTCAGCAGCCACTGTAACCTGATTGCTTGCAACTGTTATCTGGCAGCATGGCCACGGTAATGGTCAATGTAGTTGCTAGAGCCTTAAAGGGACTGATTTAAGGTTTTGTGAGTGTAAATCCAGATTGCTTACTCGCGTATAGAAACAGCGATATCGGGCCAGCTTGAAATCAAAGTAAAAGGGAATGGAACGTCTTCACTCTCATAGATATCAGCTCCAATTTTCCAAGATGCCCCAAGTGCCAAGTGCCTTGAATCATAATAGAGAGGCTTTCCATTACTATGAAATGCGGAACATCTGCCGTTGGGACATAAGTATTTAGTAATGTCGTAGTATTCAACATTCTCGGTATTTTGTGAAAAGCTTTTTAATTTCTCATTTGCATCTGCTATTTCTATTGAGAACGGAACACTCGACTCATCACAATTCATAAAAGGCAAGCTGATCGCTCGCTCATAGCAGAGTCGGTTATAGGTATTGATCACTGGAGCCTTACCAATCAGAATCACTAGATGGCCTTTACTTGCTAGTGCTCGGGCTGTTTCAAAGAAGACATCTAGGAAATTTTCATACCTGGATTGATAGAAAGACCAACTGGCAGAAACTATGATCACAGGATATTTATCAACCGTAGCCAAGGTAATTTTTCGTGACTTCTCACAATCTGGAACTCTTTTTATTGGTGCAAAACCCTTGGCATCTGTACTCAAAGGTGGACAAGAGTCGATTTGTAGGTTTCTGAACAGGAAACCTCCCTCGCGAGCAAATACGCCAAGCATACCAATGTAATGAGCTGCATTAGAGTCTCCCCATAAAATAGCTTTAGGTGTTTCTTTTGAATCATCCCCAATGACACAGCGAGCATTAGTCACATCATCATAGGTGACTAACTTGCTCTGACATACATAATCATATTGATATGCAGGCTTGGTTTCATTCCTGATACTTGTAAGCTTTGACCGGTAAGTATCTGAAAACCAACGCAGGCCATACCCATCAAGCTTCATGAATACCAGACAAAGAAAAGCAATAGCACCGCACGGTAGAATAAACTGACGTGTGAACACTTGAATGGCATTACCTGATGTTCGCCGTGCAGGTGTTTCCACATATAAATAACTCACCCATGCCAACAGCATAGTAATGGCAAATATAGCTACTCCTAACAATAGATTGATTTCGATGAGACTATAGCGAACCAACGCCAATATCGGCCAATGCCAAAGATAAGCAGAATATGAAACCAACCCCACCCAGACCATAGGCCGCAGCATTAGTAAACGAGATGGCCAACTTTTATCGTAGTGCCCGGCAAATATTAACGCTCCGGCTCCAACCGTGGGAGGAATAGCCCACAAGCCGGGAAATACGAATTCTTCAGATAAAAAAGCTAATGAGCCCACAACCAATAGGATCCCAGACCAAGATGTCACGGCAGTAAACTTGTCTGGTATTTCTATCGTTTTGTATTTGAATATGAAGTGAGCAATCAATGCACCTATTAGCAGCTCGCCCGCTCGCGTAAACAACATATAGTAGGTAAAGGACGGGTCGCTCTCGAATAGATACTCACCAAGGAAAAAAGAAGCCACAGCGAGCAGTACAAAAATGCTGATAAAGTATCTGCCATGTCCAATTCTGTATGTAACTAGCAAAATTAGTGGCCAAAAAATGTAAAACTGTTCTTCTACACCAAGCGACCATAAGTGCAACAAAGGCAATACATTGCTTGATGGCGCCCAGTAACTTGTATCCTGATACAACCAGAAATAGATGTTTGCCAGTGAAAGTAAGGACCATAGCCCAGATTCGGCAACTTTTTCAGCATCATTCGGGCGGAATAAAAACTGTGCTAATACTGTTGTAACAAAGACTACCACTAACATAGCTGGAGCAATGCGTTTAACTCTGCGCCTATAGAACTCTACAATGGAAAAGCAATCTTTATTTAAATCTTTGAATATCTGAAGTGAAATAAGGTATCCCGATATCACAAAAAATATGTCAACTCCAACGAAGCCTCCAGGAAGTAAAGCCTTATCTATATGAAATATAATTACAGACAGGACAGCTATTGCACGAAGTCCATCGATGTCAGGACGGTAATTATCATCAGTATCAGTAAAATTCATAAGGGAAACTCCACAAAGCCCCTAATTGTTGAAATAATCATCGTGAACGCTGGCAGTTACACTTCTGAAAGTGTCCTTCAACCTATGCACGAATACTCGGACGGCCTCGGTTTGAATCTTTTGTTGAGTGATCTGAGCACTATTTCAAAACACTTTGTGGAGAATTATGGAGCAGAGGCACCAAGCTTTCAAGTGGACTTTTATTTCCGCAGACCGATAGGCGGAATTAGCCCATAACACGCAGCCCTTCTCACCGGGCAGTAGGAGGTCCTTGAGCACCTGAGTGGCATGGGCGACCCCATCGGTCACAGCATATTGGCGAATGAGGTGATGCGTCTTATCCACGTTCACATATTTTTTGTAGCCATAATGTCTGGATCCATGCTTCAAGGTCCAGTGCGTCTCCGTGTCATTTTGCGGGTGCTTGGCGGACTGCTCCTTCCACTCTATCGGGCACCCCCCTACCTTTAGGGTGTCGTTGTCTTCGGTAATTGTCTAGGTAGTTGTCGCATTTCTTACGCCACGTCTTTTCAACTTCATCCATGCACTACTTTCAAGCATAACTCCGACATGGGCATTGCACAGCGCACAAGGTTCGTGAAGAATGGACACAGGCACGGCAATTGATTCCTGAATCAGTTTCGATCAATGCTAGGCGATACAAACCAAAGGTGAGCAATTCACTTTTAGAATCGGCCTTTCAAGTTCAAAAGAACAGGGGCACAAGTTTTCTTATAGAAATTCAATACTTTCTCTAGCAGGTAAGATTCCGCGCCTTTCGGTTGGCCAACCACCCTCCACATCCAAGCAATAGAAACAAAATAGGATATTAGACCAATGCCTATTTCTAAACTCAGCAGAGTTAAAGCTTGAAATTCGGTCAGCTCTGCAAATGCCAAAATTGTAACAGCCATTATAAGAGTAGCTAAGACAGGGCGCAGAATGGTGATGATAATTTCATAATTACTGACGTTATTCAGCGTTTTCTTTAGCATCCCAATTGCCAGAAAGAGCCCCCCAAAAACCGTAAGTAATCGCAACTCTGCAATCTGGATTGTGTCAATATTCGATTGAATAGGGGCAACAATAATTAGAAACACTATTGCTTGCGCCCAAACCCACAATGTGGTCCTAGAAACATATCCCATGGTAATCATCACGTAGCTACTACTTGTCGTAATTGAATGCACTAGGTACGTCAATGCCAACACCTGAAGGAAAGGAACCGCAAACAACCATTTTTCCCCAAGTAACACATAAACAGCTTCGGGTGCGACCAATGCCAATCCAACACTAGTAGGCATTACCACCATAGTCTGAACGCCCTGGGCAAGAAGAAATAAGCGTTTGAGTTCCCTCAAATCATCTTTAACTCGAACAAATACTGGAAATAATGCACGATTAATCGGACCCAACAAGTCACTTCCTGGGAGAGATGCGATCTGATCGGCCATGGTATACCCCCCCATAATGGCGTTATTGGAGATTCCCCCTACAAAAATTTTGTGCAAATTCTGATCCAGGTAAACACCGACATTCTTTATTAATAGCCACTGCGATACGGAAAAAATTTCTTTGAACTTTTCAAGGCTGAAAGAGGGGCGCATTGGATGCATAACATAGCTTAATAGGGTGCCAAAGCTCTTTTGAAAAAGAGTTCCAAATACCATTGCCCAGTAAGAACCAATTTGCCATACCATAATAAGGAGAACAAGAAAACTAACTATTTTTGTCAAAGTGACAAAACGAAGTTCCAAATCAAAACGCATTTCTTTCTGGAAATTAATAATACCTATATTTCGAAAACCAGCGATCACCAAGCCCAAGGATAATATTCGAAGGACTGGCGTTAAACGAGGTTCATCAAAATAATCCGCCGCTAGAGGCGCAACCAATAAGACAACAAGTGCAGCCACACCCATCTGTATAAGCCGCAATGTCCAGGCTGTATTATAGTGTGCAACCGTGGGGTTTTTATTTTGGATCAGAGCCACATGGACTCCAAAATTTGAAAGCACACCTATAAGAGCGGTTACGAGATAGGCTAGAGCAACAATCCCAAAATCATCGGGATCAAGGAGCCTGGCCAATATTACGGTACTAATAAATCCTATGAGTCGATTAGACCAGCGGATGGCAATGCTTAAGATGCCACTTTTAAAGACACTCGCTTTACTCTCGGCATCCATCAGAATTGTAAGCTTCCCCGTCAAACGGACAGTTCATAAATAGAGCTTCGAAGTGGTGATGGTGCATACAGACAGGGTATCGTGCCCTGAAGTGAATCATGAGGCCGTTGTTCATTGTGTAAGCTTCCCCGTCAAGCGGACAATTCATACGTAGAGTTTTCCGGTGTTGGTTTGTGATAGGCACACGGAGCCGCCCCCTGTAGCGCATCATGCGGTCGTTGTTCATTATAGATGGTGATCCACCCTGCCGTGAGTGT
>JAJDBS010000202.1 GCA_029261235.1 Nitrospirales bacterium | reverse complement strand
ATGAGCCGCTGTCCATCTGGTGACAGCACAAACTGTTCAAAGGACAAGACTTCAGGCGATGGTTGTTGATTCGTGACGAGTATGACCGGCCGTTGGAGTGGATAACGTTTATCAAGGACGGTTTGAACTTCAGGCTCGATCCTATCAATAAAAAGGAGATTGATCGCGACGCCGTCTTCTTTCGCCCGAAGTGCTGGGGTCATCGAGACAAATGTAATGGCTTCAAGATTGCCACTGACCATCGTAATGGCCTCTTGCTCCGTTTCCGCTCTATAAGCCGATCGTGGTATTCCATTGGGAATCTCTGTCTGTTTTTCAAACCCTTGTCGGATGTTTTGATTCGTTGATCGATTGACGAGAACAATTTTGGTTTGAGGTGCTTCATCAAAGACCTGAGACCAATACCGCAGTTTCCCTGAAAACACCGCTCCAAGTTGTGTCGTGGACATTTCTTTTACAGGATTAGAGAAATTGCTGAGAACAGCAATGCCATCACGTGCAATCATGGTTGAACGAAGAGAAGGCTCTTCTTCGCCCGTGACAGCTATATCAGCTTCCCCTAACTCAATCGTGCGTATCGGCTTGGCATTACGATGCCAAAAAAAATCCACTGAAATCGTAGGATGTTTTTGTTCGAACGCATCCGCTAATAATTCCAAGAGATATCGTTCTGGTCCATTACCCGATACGAGAAGCGTCTTCGAGGATAGGCCTTGGTCGCTCGTCGGATCCTGTGCGTTTACAACCCCATCCTTTGCAAGAGATTTGGTGAGGGGAGAGACGAGACTGATACACAGCAGTCCAAGGACAATCAATGAAGTTGGCGAGGTCTCTTTTTCTTGATGCCAGTTACTCATATGACGGACATGTTCGAAAGGGTCGTTCAGGTTTCAGCGATGCACCTCTAAACTGGCATGCAAGGCCTTGTGCAAGAGAATCCTGATAATATTAAAAAAACGGGGTCATCTTTCCCGTTTCAGGAAATGAATGTCAAGTCTGAAATGATTAAAGAATGCGGTCGTGGGCGATTCTTAAACCGATTCTATTTAGAGTAGGAGTCTGCTCTTTACCATGACTCACCAGGACCAGGATTTGAGTTGGCTTCAGTAGGGGAGGCCCGCATACCGGATATAGGTGGAAGTTTTTTGAAATTTGCCATTCGTTCATCGTGCATATTATAGGCTTTGGTTTCAGCAAAGCCTGGTTTTTGGGTGCCGACGATCTTAGAGGCAAACGACGACATGATTCGGCGACTGCTGGTTTTCTGACATTTCGGGCATACCGTGTCTTCTGGTTTCGTGCTCAGGGCTTGCATGGTTTCGAATCCATGCTCGCAGGACTCACAGACATATTCGTATAATGGCATGATGAGGCTCCTTGAAGAAGGTCCAACCAATTGAATAAATACTTGGGGTGGAGTATATCGTAGAGAGAGCCCCTCTGGCCATTGCCTTAGCGAGGTCTTCTCGAAATATACATACGTATATGAGGGTTCAATATCTTGACGCTTGCGCGGTAAATCTATAAAATTGATTGTTTCGCCTATAAATGGGAGGACTTTGCAATGGCGGTGCTAATTCGACGGTTTAAATTGCCTACAGGAATGATGAAAGAAGAACGTATAGAAGATGATGATAGGATTGAGCGCTATATGCAGTTTTTTGATAAAGACGGTCTAGCGAAGCTGGAAGAGGGGAAAAAAGTTTTTATCGATAAGGATGAATGGCAACTTCTAGAGGATTAATACCTTTCCAGTTCAGTTCTTTCCCTTCTCAATGATCCTATTCTTCATAATTTGGTAGGTTTTCATGAATGTGTTTCACCTGCTACACCGTAACGAAGTAGCATCCCTGGCAAAGGAAAAAATGAGATGGGATATTGGATACATTTGAAGCGATCTCTGGACCAGGCTACGATTCATCGCGATCGTTGCTTGGAAATTCCTTCTGCGCCACATCGCGCTGATTACTGGGTGGGAGGTTGGGAAGAATATCCTGATAAAGATATGGCGTTAGACGCGTTAGAAAATTCTGATGCCGCATCCCAACTTAAATGCCCTGTCTGTAAGCCTTAATATTATTGGGTACTTGAGGTTTTAGGTCTTACGAATCCACGACACGTTCTAAATAGAGACTAGTTTATGGCAGAAAAATTTGGGAATGGCCGATGGGTCAAAGAAGGATACTTCGACAATCGGACGCCAGACGTGGTGGTTGGGCAAATAACATTTGCCGCACTAGGTATCGTGGACATTTGTCTTGCTGGAAATTTGAATGGCGAAATAGCTGGGAAAGTCGTTCAGTTTCGTAATCCAAAGTTTCTTGACGATCCCTATGCGGGCGAGATGTTAGATGACTTTGCTATTCCACAGATTGGGAAAGTGAGCTTATTTTCGTTTGACCCACATCCTCTCCTTGATCCACATCCATATTTTGAGTGGTTCTCTCGTGATCAGCAGCATTATCGCATTGAGCTTGAGCTGGATGATGCCTGGGAGATGGCAGATGCAGAATGCGCTACCATTAATGGAACATCTCAGTGTATTCACAAAGATTACGCCATCAGTCTAGAGCGTTCTCCAGCATAGCGGTTGCCAGAAATTTTCAAATACCAAGGCCAGCAGTCCTTCTTTTCTATTTCATTGACTCATTATTTTGCTGCTTCGTAGAATGACCTCATGAATGATCTATTTTTAAAAGCCTGTCATCGTCAACCAGTTGAGAGAACACCCGTATGGTTTATGCGTCAAGCCGGACGGTACATGGCGGAGTATCAAGCCATACGGCGCAAGCATTCTATTTTAGACGTGTGCAAAACACCGGCCCTGGCGGCTGAAGTGACGCTTCAACCCATTCAACGATTTAAATTAGATGCGGCGATTATTTTTGCGGATATCTTACTTCCCTTGCAAGCCATGGGTCTCAATTTAGAATTTGTCGAAGGCAAGGGCCCGGTCATTGACAATCCGATACGCGGAGAAATGGGAATTGTGGAGCTTCGCGCGGTTGATGGTGAAGCGTTCGGTTATGCCGGGGAAGCGATTCGCCAAGCGCTAGAAGCGTTGGATAATCGCGTTCCGTTAATCGGGTTTGCCGGTGCACCTTTCACCTTAGCGAGCTATGCCATTGAAGGTGGGAGCTCGCGAGATTACGCTCGGACGAAACAACTGATGTTTTCGCAGCCAACGGTTTGGCATCAACTCTTATCAAAGCTCTCGGCGGTCGTCATCGAATATTTACGAGTGCAAAGTCGAGCTGGAGCGCAGGCGATCCAACTGTTTGATAGTTGGGTTGGGTGTTTGAGTCCTGCAGATTATGAAGAGTATGTCTTGCCTCATGTTCAATCCATCATTTCTGCATTGAGAGTTGAAGGCATTCCGATTATCTATTTTGGAACGGGTACAACAGGGCTGTTGCCGTTAATGCGCAAAGCCGGCAGTGATGTGATGGGCGTGGACTGGCGAGTTCGGTTGGATGATGGATGGAACCTGGTTGGTCATGATGTCGCCATTCAGGGGAATCTTGACCCCATGGTGTTGTTTTCTTCAGAAAAGGAAATTGAACGGCGAGTGCGAGGCATCATGCAACAAGCCGCAGGTCGCCCAGGGCATATCTTTAATTTGGGCCATGGCATTCTTCCAACAACGCCATTACATAGCGTGGAGTTTGCCATTGATTGCGTTCGACGTTTTTCACAGGACGAATCTGCTGCCATCTAATTCACGATTCTTTCCTCGCATTCTTTCATCTCAGTAACCATTTTTCTTTTCTTTCACTCAATAGACAGTGTTGAGTCAATCATAATTCCATGTCTTCTGCTCCCTTCCATGTCGTGATCATTGGTGGAGGAATCTCAGGACTCTCAACTGCATTTTTTGTCATGGAGGAAGCGAAGCAACACCAACTGCATGTCCAATGTACCGTTGTGGAGCGAGATTCCCGTTGGGGCGGAAAAATTCTGACCAATCATACAGAGGAACTTCTCATTGAAGGAGGCCCGGATTCTTTTTTAACCTCAAAGCCGTGGGCTATGGAGTTGTGCCGAACCTTAGGTCTTGAGGATCAACTTATTCCGACGAAGGTGGAGAACAACCGGATCTTTTCATTGTGCCGCGGGGTGTTACGGGAATTGCCGCAAGGGCTGTTAGCCTTTCGTCCGCAGAGGGTGGAGACTCTAGTCTCAGGAGGTCTGTTATCGTGGCGAGGACTCCTGCGAATGGGAGCAGAACGATTTTGGCCGACATCATCTGCTGGACAATCTGAAGAAACGCTAGGAAGTTTTTTCAGGAGGCGCTTTGGAGTCGAAGCCTTTGATTATTTGATCGAGCCACTCGTCGCAGGTATTTATGCTGGTGATGCGGATGAACTGAGCATGGAAGCGACTTTTCCAAAATTCAAGGAATTGGAACAGGAGCATGGGAGCGTGATCAAAGGGATGCGAGCGGCACAGGCGAAAACCCAAGCAGGAGCAACTCCGCGATCTTCTGGATCAACACCTTCATTATTTATGACCCTACGAAATGGCTTAGGAACGCTGATTGAAACTCTCACACAACGGTTAATTGGTCATGGTGTCCAGTTAGTCACGGGTTGTGGTTGCCAAGAAGTTCAGGCTTCTCTTCAACATAAAGGAAAATTTTCCGTCATTCTCGACAATGACACGATGTTGAACGCAGATGCAGTTGTCCTTGCGACACCAGCTTTTCGGACGGCCGAAATGATTCGCCAATTTGAACCCGAAGCTGCCAATATGTTGAAAGACATTCCGTATGCGTCAACGGCCACTGTATCAATGGCCTATCCGACAGCGCTTGTTGAGGCGCACATTCGTGGATTTGGATTTGTGGTTCCTCGAAAAGAACAACGTCCTCTCTTGGCTAGCACGTGGACGTCACTGAAATGGCCAAACCGCAGTCAAAAAGGAGAGACCCTCATTCGGTGCTATGTCGGAGGGCGAGGCCGTCAGAGTATTCTGGAACGTGATGATCAAGAGCTTGTGGAAACTGTTCAACAAGAGTTGCAAGCCATCGTGAATATTTCAAGCCCAGCCAACTATACCGAAGTTCATCGATGGATGCAGGGCATGCCGCAATATGTCATTGGTCATCAGGCAAGAGTTGCAAAAATTAGGGAACGGTTACTGCCTTGGCCCATGCTCCATATCACTGGAGCGGGTCTCTCTGGCATTGGCATTCCTGATTGTATTCGGGAAGGGAAGCGGGTTTCGGCTAGCCTTGTGCAATCTTTTCTCTCTAAAGCTGTACCGACATCCTGAGATGATATTGGTCATGATCTCTATCTCTTGAGAAAAAGAACACAATGGAAGAGATTCAGTGCCTACATGCCATCGTTCAGGGAAGGGTGCAAGGGGTCGGGTTTCGCGCGTTTACTGAACATCATGCTAGCGAAAAAGAATTACGAGGGTGGGTTCGAAATCGTCAAGATGGGACAGTTGAAGTAGAAGCGGAAGGTCCTAAGCCCGCGCTTGAGGATCTTCTCCAGATCCTCCGTGACGGTCCTCGCTTGGCCCACGTCACGAAAATTTTAGTTGACTGGAAAGATGCAAACAGGCAAAGTGACGGGTTTATCGTTCGCATGGATTAACAGAGACAATCATTCTGTCAATCGACTGCCAGGAAGAGAATGAAAGCGAACAGAAAGCCTTTCGTTTAACTTTTGGAATACGACATGGATTACAAATCGTTTATTCGAGAAGTGCCGGACTTTCCCAAGCCCGGAATATTATTTTATGACATTACGACACTCTTAAAAGATCAAAATTGTATGCGGTCGATTATTGACGATCTAATCAAAAAGTATGAGAGTGCTGGCATTACGAAAGTTGTGGGCATTGAATCACGTGGATTTATTCTTGCGAGTCCCTTAGCCTATCATCTCAACGCGGGATTTGTCCCTGTTCGAAAACCTGGGAAACTTCCCGCAGAGGCGATTGAAGTGCAATACGATTTAGAGTATGGGTCAAATTCCCTGTCGATCCATCGTGATGCTATCGAAGAAGGGGAGAGGGTACTTATTCTTGATGATCTCCTCGCAACAGGTGGAACCGCGGCTGCAACCGTTCAATTGATTCGTCAACTAGGTGGAGACATTGCTGGGGTTGGTTTTCTTGTAGAATTGGACGGGCTTGCAGGCCGAAAAAAATTGGATGGGTATGCTGTTCATTCATTAATTCACTACACTTAACTGTAATTGGTTGTACTATAGACCAACACTCTGTGAATAGTTACGGTGTCGAAGTTCGAAGGGATATTCCATAAATAGAATCAACATTTTGTTTATCTCCAATTGGGGAAAGGATTGGTAGTATGGCAGCACGATCGGGGAAGAAAGAGGTCAAACCTACCACGACCCGTGTGAAAAAGGCTTCGCCAAAGGCGGCTAAGAAGGCTGTGACTCAAGCAAAGACCCAAGCTGTGCCTTCAAAGAAAAAGGTTATGAAAAAAGAAAAATCGACAGAAGCAGAGGCGCCAGTTTCTACGCCAAGAACGTCCCCAAAAAAGGATGGGACAGAAGATCGCCATGCTGCCCTGAAACAAATTTTACTGGCGAAACGTGAAGCCCTCATTAAAGAAATTAAGCATCAACTGGGACAATCCGTCACTGAAGAAGAGCAACGCCGGCTAGAAGCGGCTATGGATAGTGGTGATCAAGCCTTAGTGGATTTAGAACGTGAAATGGGGATTTCCCTTCAAGTGATGCGGAACCGAGAGCGGCAGTTGATTGACGACGCATTAGATAGTGTCGATGAAGGCACCTATGGCGTGTGTGCCGACTGTGGAGATGAAATTAGCGAAAAACGTCTTCATGCGCTACCCTTTGCTCGCTTATGTGTCGAATGTCAATCGAAGCGGGAACTCCTGGAAAAAATCGAGCGATCAGAGGAACGGTCATAAACGCACAATCCCATCTTTTTCTCAGCTTGCTAGGTTCGTGCTTTCTTTCGATTCTTTTACCTCAAGATATATCACGATCATTTTGTTCATACATTTTTTGCCGGGATAAGGTTCCTATTGCTCTTCACGAGCAAGCTCCATCCGACATTATTCTTTGGCCTAGCGACCGCAACGGAAATTCAGATCAACAATGACTTCTTGTCCTGTCGTCATATTAGCCAGCGGAGGTCTGGATTCCACGGTCACGGCTGCTCTTGCTAAGGCAGAAGGCCATGACCTGCATCTGTTAACCCTAGACTATGGTCAACGACATCATTATGAAATTGAATGTGCCAAAAAAATTGCAGCATGGCTTGGGGTGAAAGATCATAAAATTCTCCAATTGGATTTAGGTCTATTTGGTGGATCGGCATTAACGGATCAGATTCCAGTGCCGATGAATCGACCAGTCTCTGAGCGAGGGCATGGGATTCCGGTGACCTATGTGCCAGCACGAAATACAATTTTTCTGAGCCTAGCGTTGGCCTATGCGGAAGTGCTGAATGCTGCCAAAATATACTTTGGCGCGAATATTCTGGACTATTCTGGCTATCCCGATTGCCGCCCAGAATTCATCAAGGCATTTACTGAAGTTGCTAAACAGGGAACGCGTCTCGGACAAGAAGGCCGTCCTATCGAAATTGAAGCGCCATTGCTGTTGATGTCGAAGCGTGAGATTATTCAAAAAGGCCAGGAGCTTGGTGTGCCGTTTCAGTTAACGAGCAGTTGTTACCAGCCTGGAGAGGATCTTCGCCCTTGTGGTCGTTGCGATAGTTGTCTAATTCGGCAAGAAGGTTTTAGCGAAGCGCAACTAGCTGATCCGACGATGATGAATGCTGGTTAAAAGGAGAGAAGCGATGAAGCCTAAGCCCATCAATTTGGCAACACAAGTGATCGTGCTCAGTCTCTGTAGCCTATTTCTTTGGGGATGTTCGGATAGTGGTTCTAATGCACAACATTCGGCTTCAGTCTCGCCAAAGATTATAGCTGCCCAAGATAAACCCTTACCAGAGGAACTCAAGGAAGGCGAAACAACATTCAACAATTTTTGCTCACGTTGCCATGGGTCTCAAGGTCAAGGGTCGGAGAATGGTCCACCTTTAGTTCATAAAATTTATGAACCAAATCATCATGGTGATATGGCTTTTCAACGGGCCGCCTCGCTGGGCGTGCGAGCGCATCATTGGAAGTTTGGGAACATGCCAAAAATTGAAGGTGTGACACCAGAGGATGTCACTCAAATTATTGGATACATTCGTTGGCTCCAGCGGCAAGCTGGAATTTCCTAAGTAGGCTAGGGAATGATTTGCTCCAATTCATTCACCAATGCCTGAATGCGTGTAAAGCCTCCCTGCCAGAATTTACGAGAGCTCACGTCAACCCCTAACGGTGTCAGCAAGGTCTGAGGACTGGCTGAGCCGCCACCTGACAGCAATTCTAAATATTTTGGAGTAAAGGTCTGCCCTTCTTTTTTATACTGCTGAAAGAGGGCCAGCACCAATAAATTGCCAAAGCTATAGGAATAGCAATAGAACGGGCTGGCGAAAATATGAGGGATCGTCAACCATTCCCACCTGAATTCCTCTCCGACATGTACTGCTTTCCCAAATTGCTCACGCAGTAATGTGAGGTAGGTTTCTGCGAGTTCATCATTCGTTGCGCCTGCTGCCACCATGCGATGTGCTTCAATTTCAAATTGGACAAAAAATGCCTGACGCATAATGGTGGCATAGGCATCATCGAGTTGACCGAGCAGCAGACTCACCTTTGCCGTCGTATCGCGCTCTTCTGAGAGCAAAGAATCAGAGAGCAATTGCTCGCCAAAGATTGAAGCCGTTTCGGCTAAGGGGAGCGCCGAATGAAAGGTGAACGTAGAGTGATTCTCAGCCAACATGGCATGAACGGCATGTCCTAGCTCATGAGCGAGCGTTGAGACATCGCGAGCTTGACCTGTGAAATTCACCAAGACGTAGGGTGTCTGGGTGGGACGGACGCTATAGCAAAAAGCCCCGCCCATTTTCCCCGGACGAATAGCAGCATCGACATGCTGTTCATGGATAACGCGAGAGGCTAGATCAGCAAGCGTCGGTGAAAAACTTTGGTATGCGTTCATCACCATGTTTTCGGCGCGAGAAAAGGAATACCGACGAGACGTATGTCCATACGGTGCATACAAATCGTAGCGATTGAAGGTCTTGAGCTTAAGTAGGCGTTTTTTGAGTTGAAAGTATTGTTGGAATACGCCCACATTTTTCCGACAGGTAGCGAGAAGGGCATCAACGGCTGGCTCTGGAAGATCATTTGTCGTATTTCTCACGGCTATTGGAGAAGCATACTGGCGGAGTTGTACGCCTTCATTACCCCAATCCTGCACGAGGTGCTTGTAGACATCTCCTAAGAGATCCCGTTGTGCTCCATACACCTTAAATAGCGATTGGTAGGCTCCGCGACGTATGGATGCTGAAGGGTTGCGGACGTAACCCATTAATTCCTCTCGAGTCAGGTGTTTCGTCCTTCCTTGATGTTTGAGGGGGAAACTCAAGCTGTTGGTTGTGACACCATAGAGCGCTTCTAAGGCTTGTCGTCCTGTCGTATTTTTCATTGTCACAATGCGCTCTTCTGACTCACTCAATGTGTGGGCTTTCAATCGTGTGAGTGTATCCAAGTGATAGTGATATCGTGTGGCTTGCTTAGAAAGGCGATTAGCCTGTTTCGCTGTGAGGCTTTGCCACCACAGGTCGAAAAAAAAGAGTCGAGGAGACCATTGGGCCAATCGACTCTGAACCTGATTCTCAAACGCTCGGGCTGTTTGGTTTTTAGTATTTTCGGCAAACCACAAAAATGCATAGGCCCCTAGCGTATTCATAGATTCAGCAATGCTTTCAACCTGCTTCAAAATGTCTTGAAAGGCCTGATGTGACATGCTAGAAGTCAGGCGGTTCCGTTGTTGTTCAAATAACGAAATACGATCTTCCAACTCTTGCTCGATTCGTCGAGAATCTTTCGCAGGATTTCGCAATAAATCTTTCAGATTCCAGGATGGCAACGTTGAGGCCATGATGACTCCTTTATCTTATCAACACGTTTGCAATGGGTTAGAGTGAAAATCGAAACGAAATAGAGGTAAGTCAGCGGACACGAGAAAAAATTAGTACAGAAAATAATGAGAAGAACTGTTTGGAATGGTCGAGAAGAGTGGCACCTCTGGCTCAGAGTGAAGATGTCACGTAGTGAGATGATTTTACTAATCATCAAAAGGACTGGCAATCCCTCATCATGAGAATAATGCTTAAAAGGCGTCGGTCATTTACGAACGACATCCATTACGAGAAATATCCCATGTGTGCTTGTTCCTTGCGATACAGGACACCGAGTGAAGAATTATATAATAATTCGAAACGAGATGTGGAATGAAACGAACACGCAGGCATCACAGTCGGGAATTTAAGCAGGAAGCGGTCGCGTTGATGGTGAAGCCCGGCGACTGTTGTCCGGCCGCTGGGCGAAGTTTAGGCGTGAGTGGCGTGTTGTTGGGCGGGGAAGGACGAACGGAAACCCATAAGGCAGAAGCTTTTCCCGGACAAGGGAAGCGCTCGACCTAGCAATAACGCGTCCATAATCTCGAATCGGAGAATCGTCGGCTTCGGATGGAGTGCGACATCTTAAAAAATCCCACGGCCCTCTTCGCCAAGGAAAGCGCATGAGATATCAATTTATTGATGAGCCGCAGAAGGCCTGGCCCGTCACCATTATGCGTGGTATTCTGGACGTCTTTCGAAGTGGGTATGATGACTGGACCGTGCGTGGCCAGAATCAGCACGTGCGGGCGAATCTATCAACTTGATAGACGGATACGCGGGGTTTTCGCTGAGCACCGTCAACGTTATGGTGCGCCACGGACTACGAAGACCTTACGCCATGAGGGTCTCAGCTGTAGCGAAGCATTGGCCGCAGGATGTAGCTATTGGAACTGAAAGCCATTCAGGCGAAGAAATTCAAAGGCACAACTGACTCGACTCATTCAAAACCTGTCACACCAGACCTGCCCGAACAAGACTTTCGCGCGAAGGCTCCAAATCAGAAATGGACCAGTGGTATCACCTATGTTTTGACGAACGAGGGGTGGCTGTATCTCGCGTGGTGATGGATTTGTCTTCACGAGCGATTGTGGCATGGTCGCTGAATCGACGCATGACGCAATAACTGGTGTGTGACGTCCTGAGCATGGACTTTGTTCCGTCGTAGCTTCCCAAGGGACACCATCCTCCACTCTGATCGTGGCAGCCAGTCATCAGAGGGGGGCAGGGCAGGGCAGGGCAGGGCTTCAGGACAATGTGTTCCATATGAAGAAGCTAAACAGCAATAAGAGAGTCTCTGAATTCAATTCTGGTTTGATGTTTCTGATGAGATAGCCGGCGAACATTGTCGTAAGAAGGCAGGGTGGATAAGTCGGTGAATTGGTTCTCCAGAACGTATTTATTCTTATACATGAAGAGGATTCAGTTTTTCTTGGTGAGTGAAATATAGGAACTTTATTTCAGGGCAGGCTTTCTTTTACTTGAAGTATTTCATCACCTTCGCTAGGCTATCCGATTAGGGAAAAGTATATAAGTGCTTTTTCCTTGCATGTTGGATACATTGAGGAATGTGTTCCATTTCGCAGTTAACGCTAAAGCATATTTATTATGTCATTTCCCTCCTCTGATGGGAGTTCTGTTGCTCCTCTAACATTGCAATGGGATGAATTCTCTGATCTCTTAAGCGGAGTCTCCTGGGATCAAGCATGTGCGCAATGGTCTTTTGACCAACTGTCCGATGAAAGACGGAGGGCCCTTCCGAATTTAGCTCGTCATTTTTCAGAGCCTCGTCAATATCTCTTTGCGGACCATCTTGATTCGTGTCCTCCATTAGAGACGCTATGGTTGCAATGTCGTCTTTTTGCTGGATTGTCTAAGCAATTAACGGCTTTTTACCAACGACATCACCGCCCTCATTTAGGTTTAAGTCCTTCTCGAATCAATGTGGTTATACCGAAGGAGGCTGATCCTCTGCTTCCAGCCAGGTGGAATTTTTCTGTGGAAACGTTAACAGACGAAGATCTTGCGGTCCCTTTTGTCCATGAGACTATGCCTTCTGCCTTTCAAGCCAATTTATTTCAACCCCCTCATGTACTGGATGGCAGGTTTAAGGCGCCAGAGTTAAGAGACTGGCCACTTGGGAAAAAAGAGGAGTTCACGGTTTTAGTGCGCACCATGGAAAAAATTAGAAATCAAGACGAAACGTCTGAGGGTGTGAAGGGGATTTTTCATTTACATCTTATGAGTGATGTTCTTCAAGGAGAGTCTTTTTCAGCACAGGATGTGTTTGGCGTACACCTACCAATTCCTCAAAAAAGCCATGCTCCAGTTACTATTTGGGGCACATGTCAAGTGTCTCAAGAGCGAGGGATTGTTTTTCGAGGGCAATCGGAGCCGATGGCATTAGTGGACTGGGAACAATTGGAGTCGGCCAAAGATACCGCCTTTTCTCAAGTCTCGGTAACCTTCTTTCGATCCTTTCAGCATTCGTGTGATTGGCATAGTTTAGGCCTTCTTTTTTTTCAGACTTTGTTGGGAAGAGATGCTGAGACTCAAGCTCGCCTAGAACGGTGCTTGCCAGCAATGATCCGAGGCTACACGATTCTTTCCAAAGAGCAAGGTGGACAACCACTTGGCAAAGGCACAAATCAGATTCGCGTGTTATTTGATGAAGAGGGCACCCTCTTTTCCTCAAAGAGAGTGCTCAAAGCCCGCAGGAGTTCTGGGGAGGATTTACCGGAGATTCCTCCTTACATTTGGTATGCCACTCTGGAGCTTGCTCTTGGATTGGTCGCGCGAGTTCCACACAAAGAGTGGAAAGACGAAGATGGTTCCGATCCTAGTTTGCTATTAAAGGGTCTGATGGATCGAATGCTGCGAATAGGTGAATGGATTAGATTAGAGTTATTTTGCCCCCAGGAACGACGACGTGAAATTCTTCGAGCCTGCCAAACCATTCGATTGGAGGCCGGTTCGAAAGGATCATAACTCTATGGCATTTCAACTTATCGTAAAGACTCCCGAGGGGAAGGACTTTCTGCCTTTATCAACGCGCGAGTGGGGGGGAGAATGCACGATTGGTAGGGGAGAGGCCAGCCATTTTCGGCTTCCAGATCAGCGCAAACTTATTTCTTCTCGCCATGCCAAAATTACTTGCCAAGCTGATGCGTGTGTGCTCATGGACATGGGCAGTACCAATGGGACGATCTTAAATGGCACTCGACTTGAGATAGGGAAAGCCTATTCATTAGCTGACCATGATCAAATTGGCATTGGTGATTTCGTTTTAGAATTTATGTTGCTGGCGACTCCCCAAGCTGTTGAGGCCAAGGAGGATCCCGATGAAACCGTGTGTCGACAACCAGAATCCATTTCCACTGAGACCTTGGTTGACCAGCTGCAGCGGCAGTATGCAGAGATGATGCATCTACCGTCTGAAGACCGAGAAAGCTTGTTAGTCGACATTATGCGAGATGCTGTTTTAGGTGTGCCCCCTGCCAAACAAGAGGAACTCCTTTCATTCACGGAGAAGACCTTCAGCCCCCCCGATCTTTTTGGAGAAATCTCGACCAGCACACCGGCCCTATCTTTCAGTGAAATAAATCAGTCGATACCAGACCCTCTTGTTCAAGATGAGGATTTAAAAAAGGAGGGGGCTGCGTTCTCTTCTATTGATGCAACTGAACAAGATCAGGTGATGAAACTTCTTTTTGAATTCCTCAATGATTCGATGAAAGGCAGAAGACAATTTGAGAAAGAGTTAGACGTTGAGGTGACCCGAATTCTTGGCAAAGAACGACAAGAGCTGAAATGGGCTGAAACTCCTTACCAACTGAGTACATTTTTATTTGATCATACGAGTTCTCACATTCCATTTCCTGAAAAATTACACCAACTACGACAGGTATTGGAAGATTTGAGCTTGCACCCAGTTGGGTTAATGGCAGGATTTCGTGAATCGGTCCGATTTTTGTTGAAACAACTTGATCCCATTAATCTCGAAGTCGAGTGCAAAAATAAAAAGAAGGATTTTGGATCTAAACTCATGGCTATAGGAATTTTAGGGCACCATCCTGCCTGGGATTATTTCAAGGAAAAGCACCGTCAGTTGAGAGAGGAAGAAATTAAAACATTTCATCGATTATTAGGGCCAGAACTTGCGAAAGGATATCTTCGTGTTTACCAACAAAAAATGCCCTCTTCCAAATAACAGAAGATTACAGCTCATTATTTTAGTGGCAGCCTGTGGATTGCTGGCATCTTGTGGATCATCAAAAATCAATATGGCAGTGATGCTAGAAGGTACCAATCAGCTGAATCAATCGGATATGGGGCAGCCGGTTCCTGTCACCGTGAGAATTTATACGCTGAAAGACAGGACTCGTTTTGATCAAGCCACTTTTCAAGAATTATGGAAAAAGGACTATGAATTTCTGGGCAAAGATTTGCTGGACCGAAAAGAAATCACGTTGCGCCCCTCGACCAGTGAACCGCTTGAACTAAGTGTTGATCCTGGAAAAAATGAAAATTTTCTGGGAATTATGGTTCTATTTCGAAAATATCAAGATGGAGTGTGGCGGCGCGTTATTCCGATTAAAGAGCCGGGATTTTTTTCAATGGGTGACCCTGAATTTATTCTGAAAGTTGATCAAAAAGATATTGCGGAACCCATGACCGATTAAATCTACGATATTCAGAGTTATCAGTGAGGAAAGGTTAGAGCGATATGGATGCTTTTCATCGAGTTGTGTGGAACGAAGGGATGTTGTTAACGCCACATGTGTTTCAACAATGGGATCGGTTTCAAGATGCCATGTTGGCGGAACGGCTTCAACATCTGCACCCCTTTGGGTGGGGAATTTGTCATATTGACATTGATCGAGATGGGCTGGCCAATGGAAGTTTTACGTTATTGGAGTTTCGGGCCGTGATGCCGGATGGGTTAGTATTGCGCATTCCAGAACAGGATGCCATTCCTCCCACCCGTCTCATTGAAGAGCTCTTTCTCCCTTCCCTGGATCATCTGGATGTCTATATTGGTATTCCCATGGATCATTTGGGCATAGCGAATTGCAAATTAGACCAAAAAGGATTACCACGAGAACCACGGTATGAAAGTGCCTTTGTCGCCATTCCTGACTTCAATACGGGTGATAATGCCAAAGAAGTCATGGTAGCGAGGAAAAATTTCAAAGTCTTTTTTTCTGGGGAAGATATGCCCGACGCTAGTATTATGAAAATCGCTGAATTGGTTCGAACGCCTGGCGGGGCCATCGCCCTGAGAGATTCCTTCATCCCACCCTTACTTTGGCTTTCGGGTTCGGAGACTTTGACTCGATTGCTTCGTTCGTTGCTGGAATTGTTGGTTTCTATGGGGACGGCTTTGGCTGACCAACAACGAGGAATTCGTGAACACGGGGGAATGGATCTCCTGCGTTTTTCAATGTTACATGCAATATTTTCTTATATTCCTGCCTTGTCTCATTATAATCAGGTTGGACGTATTCATCCTGAAGTGGTGTATCTGGCCTTATCTCGGTTAGCCGGTGAATTAGCGCTCATGTCCCCAGATGCTGACCCCAAAGATTTCCCAGCTTATGAGCATACTAATTTATCACGGAGCTTTAGGGAATTAGATATAAAAATTCGTAATGTGGTTGAACATATTTCGCCAACTCGTTATGTGACGATACCTTTGGAAAAACGAGGAGATACTCTGTATGTCGGCCAAATTTCTGATGCGACGCTGTTGGAAAAAGGGCAATTTTTCCTCTCAGTCACAGGAGGGGATTCGGAGGATGCGGTGCGATCCTTATTGGTGAATCGAGTGAAAATTGGGTCTCTGGATGATATGGATCTGATTATTAATGCAGCCATGCCGGGTGTTCGTTTTCGGCATACGACTCAAACTCCAGCGAGTATCCCGAGTAAAGCCGGTCATCAATATTTTGGGTTAGAGAGCCAGGGCGGATTCTGGGACCGAATCAAGCAATCGCAAAATATTGCGCTATATGTTCCTCAAGAATTGCAAAATATGACCATAGAAATTCTTGTAACGAAAGAGTAACTCGTGAAAATAGAGGACATCCAGAAACGAGGACATTTAGTCAATGCGTTTTTTGAGCTTCTCGTCTTAGGTGTGCACGCTAGAGATGCTCGGGATTTGGGCCGAATGGAAACGTTGCAAAATAAAGTGGATCAAATGTTGGAAGAGGCCGATCGCCGAGGCACGACCTTGGGGTATTCTCGTGACACGTTAATGGAAGCGCGTTATGCGGTGGTAGCGTTTTTGGATGAAATGATCTTGCAATCCGGTTGGGATCAAAAAAATCAATGGGCCTCCCACTTGCTGCAGTATAAATATTTTCAAACGCAAATTGCCGGAGAAGAATTTTTTCATCATCTCACCAGTTTGAGAAGAGCCCTTCCTGTTAATGCGGATTTACTTGAGGTGTATCATACCTGTCTGGTTTTGGGATTTGAAGGAAAATATAAGTTAGAAGGTCGGGAAAAGGTTAAAGATCTTTATCACGACCTCTTTCGGGAAATTCAGGGGATTCGAGGAGCCATCCCTCCCTTGTCTCCTCACGCCGAACGGAGTGAGATTGTGTTGGATGTCGTCAAGCAAGAAATCCCGGCATGGGTAGTGGTGGCCTGTAGCTTGGCGATTGTATTTTTCTCGTACGTAGGCATGTCTGTCATGATTCATCAGGAATCAGAAACGACCCAGGGGCATCTTTTAGAGCTAGTGGAATCATCGAAACCATGAGAAGCCGCATAGCTAGCTTCATGTGGAAATTTGTAAGTTTGCCAAAAGTCTTACTCATGGGATTGGTTCGTCGTCCGCGATTGCTTGTTGGGTTGGGTATCGTCTCGCTCTGTGCGCTCATTTGGTTTGCTGGAGATGTAGCGGGTATGCAGAGTGTGGGCATACGACTCCTGCTCATTGCCGGAATCATTTTGGCCTGGGTGTTCTTCCTCATATTTGATCATTATCGAGCCCAGCAAGGAGCCCAACTGTTGGAAGAGGCACTTCAGCAGCAAGGCGTGGAACAGGAATCTCGTTTTCAGGGGGATGAAAAGGACAATATTGAAGCCGTGCGGCTTCGTTTTGAAAAAGCGATCGCGACGCTCAAACAGTCAAAGCTGGGCAAAGGCTATCGTGGGAAAGCCGCCTTATATGCGCTTCCATGGTACATGATTGTGGGTCCTTCCGCATCTGGGAAAAGTACGGCGTTACGTGAATCAGGTTTGCAATTTCCTTTTTTGGGCGAAAACCAAAAGGGAGTACAGGGTGTCGGGGGCACACGAAATTGCGATTGGTGGTTTACGACAGATGCGGTGTTACTAGATACCGCTGGCCGGTATATGACCGAGGATGAGGATCGGGAAGAATGGTTTGGGTTTTTAGACTTATTGAAAAAAGCTCGAAGTAAAAAGCCCATTAATGGCGTCATTGTGGCCATTGGGATCAATGAACTTCTTGAGGCCACGGACCAACTCATCGAATGGCATGCGAAAACCATTCGTGACCGCATTGATGAACTCATGACCCATTTGGGCATGTCGTTCCCCGTGTATCTCATGTTCACCAAATGTGATTTATTGGAAGGTTTTGGTCAATTCTTTGGGGAATTAGAAAAAAGTGAACGTGAACAAATTTGGGGCTGTACTCTTCCAAGGCGAACAAAATCTTCACCGGCCCCACATGAACTGTTTGATCAACAGTACCACCAGCTGATTGAGGGAATTGTTGCCAGACGATTAGATCGTTTTTCCATGACACGGGGCGAAGCTAAACTGTCTATTTTGGGTTTCCCATTACAATTAGAATCGTGCCGGCCCGTTCTCACCAGATTTGTGGAGATTCTCTTCCACCAAAATCCTTACCAGCAAAATCCATTTATCCGTGGATTTTATTTAACAAGTGGGACGCAGGAGGGCCATCCCATTGATCGCATTATGGATTCTGTTCGAAAGGCCGCGGGGATATCAGAAGTCGCAATCGAAGAACAGCATTCATTGGAGCCAAAAAGCTATTTTATTAAAAATTTATTTACCGATGTCATATTCCCCGACCAAGGCTTGGCCTCGCCTTCAACTCGGGCCTATCGACAACGAGGGTTGCTTCGAGTGGCGGTGTTTGGACTGGCCATTATAGGCGTGGGATTGAGTTTGTTTGGTATGGGATCCTCTTACTTGGGTAATAAATTGATGGTGCAATCAATTCAAGACGATTCAGTGAAGCTTGTTCAAATTCGGCGTGAACATCAGGATTCCTATGAGTCGCCAGTATTTGCCCAGAATTTAGAACTGTTGGGAGATCTGCAATCTCGCCTTGGTCAAATACAAGAGTACCGTGACCAGGGCGTCCCCTTTCGTCTAAAAGGGTTTTATCAAGCAGATAAATTATTCGAACCCTTAAAAACACTCTACCATCGTGAATTATCTCATTTGATTTTACGGCCGACTCAAATTGGACTCGAATCTCGATTGTCGCGATTTGTGAATGTCGGGTCTCAATCCCAAGGTGGAGTCACAGAGAATCGGTATGACATGTTTAAAGCCTATTTAATGTTGAGCGATCCCGAACATCTTGATTCAGAGTTTTTGGCGAAACAGTTGAAGCAACTGTGGAAAGAAGGAAGTCCTGCGCTGTTTACCAAACCGAGTCAAACTCTTTCCCCCGATCTTCAGAAAAGTTTACATCAGAATCTAGATTTTTTTAGCCGCTATCTTGTGACGGACCATGGTATTGCTCGGAATCATGATTTGGTGCGATCCATGAGGTCGATTCTGCAACAAACGCCTTTAAAGAAACGGCTCTATCAACAAACGCTTCAGCGTGCCTCAGAGGGGTTGGAAAATTATACGCTTCAATCAGCCCTAGAAGGCTATCAGCAGGCCAATCTCATTAGTGACTATCAAATACCTGGAGTCTTTACCAAATCCGGATGGACTTCGGCCTTTGAGCAAAGCTTGGATACGGTTCTTGATGAGTATGCCAAAGAAAATTGGGTATTGGGCGAACGGGATCCTGTGAATGAGCAGATGCAGGCTGAGGTGCAAGCGAAATATTTTGGAGATTATAGCCAACATTGGTTCCGGTTTCTGGCTTCTATTCATATTCGTCCTAATCATGCACAATCTGAGGTTCTTTCCCTGTATCAAGGTTTGACAGCTCCACCATCGCCCATTGCCATTGTTCTTGAGGATGTAAAAAGAAACACCACTTTTGAGGAAGACGTGATCAATCAGATCGCTGAGGGTTCGCCAGGACTCATTGAGAAAATGAAGAGGAAAATTTTCTCCGATACTGTTTCGGATATGCCTGATATCTTGACGAGTAGCGGTAATCCTGTCGACAAAGATTTCACATCCCTACATCGTTTTTTAACGGCGCCTGAAATTCCAGAAGGGGCCCCATCGGGTCTTACCCAATATTTGACAGAGCTAAAACGAATACAGGCGATTATGGTGGGAATGTCCTCTTCTGAAGGGACGATGGAGGACCCTGTTCAATTGGCGCAACGCATTGTTCAAGGTGAGGCGAATGAATTAACCAAAGCGGTAAATACCATGGATCAGTTGTCAGCAAATTTTGATTTGCAGACGAAACAATCCATCTCACCTCTCCTTACGGAACCCATTTTATTGGCGATGCAATCGGTGATTGATCAGGCGCTTCACACGTTGGATCGCCAATGGGTGGCTGAAGTGTTTGAACCCTGCCAAAAAACGATTGCCCCCTTTTATCCCTTTCAGGCATCGGATACGGAGGTGGCCATTGGTGATGTCGCGGGTTTCTTTAGTCCTGACCAGGGAAAGCTGTGGGCATTTGTGAACCAACAGTTGCGCCCGTTTATCCAAGAGAGGGATGAGGGGTGGACCTTGAAAAGCTGGAGGGGATTGTCTCTCCCGCTTTCAACTGGAACGCTAGAATCGCTGCGATATGCGCAATATTTTTCTTCGAGTTTATTTCTGAAAGGTCAAAGCACCCCGAGTGTGCCATTCGAACTGTATCCGTATTCTGACCAAGGGCCTTCAGCTTCGTTAGTGAGTCATACGCGTTTCAAAGTGGGAGAACAGGAATTTTCCTATGATATGGGCCCTCCTGAATGGAAAGAATTCGTGTGGCCTGGTCCATCGGGGTCGGCAGGGAGTGTGCTTCAGGTGAAAGTGAATGGAAAGTGGGAGTCTCGTGAAGTGCAAGGCTGGTGGGGTCTGTTTCGGTTGTTAGAAAATGCTCAAATAACCCCGATGAGCGAATCCCTCTATCGTGTCATTTGGGCATGGGATTCAAGCGATTCAAAACCATTACGGATTCAATATGATTTGCGTGCTCGTCGTACGCAGAATCCTTTTCAATCGAATTTCTTTTCGCAATTTTCGTGTGTTGCGCATTTGGCGGAGGCGAACTGATGCTTCAGGGTTGCGTCGGAGAAGTTGGCTGCTTTGGTAAATTACCGTTGTCGCCAGAATTCATTCGGGTCAATGCCAAGGGGGCCACGCTTGAGGCTTTCGATCAATGGATCCAGGAAGGACTGCTGTGGTGTCGTGCGAAACTCGGACCACAATGGCGGAACGACTTCCTCCAATCAGAATCGTGGTATTTTCTTTTTCAGGTTCCCCAACAAAATGAATGGCTGATTGGCGTCATGACACCCAGTCAAGATAAGGCAGGAAGAGTATTTCCTATGACGCTATTCTTTCGTTTCCAACTTCCGCATAGCGAGAAGAAGCTTCTTTCCCTGATGCCTTTGTTGCTGCAGGAATTTTTAGAAAAAGCGAAACATCTCATTCAAGAAGAGTGGAAAACAATTTCTCTTGTGGAATTTCGAGAAAAAGTCGCGCATTTGATTTCAATGAATTCGTTGAAGCAGGAACAAGTCCTCGAACTCTATCATGAATTTTTGAATAGCTATTCACTGAAAAGGTTTTTGCATGCATGCGGGGTCTTGACTCAACCCCTAACAGAGCTTGAAGTCCAAGGTATGGTGCAGGGAATGGTGACAGAAAACCGACCTTCCAGTCATTCTCCAAATGGACAATTGATGAGCTTCCCTCTCGTTGATGAGCCAGCCTTTCCCTTTGAAGTGCCTTTTTGGATGGAATATGTGTCGTCCATCAATGGGAAGAGTCTAGCCGCACCACTGCTACTTTGGAATAAATGCCCAAGCAAGGGCAGAGCGGTACTTCTGACCCAAGAGGCTCCAGTGACTCCAAAAAGTTTTTGGTCCCTCATCCAATCCAGTCACAATCTTGAATCAATGTGGAAGATGCGCTCAATGGATGAAACAGAAATTCGTTTGGATAACGACGTGTTGAATCATGGCTCACAACCAACAGGAAATATTCAAGACACAACCTTGAAAGGTCTTTTGCTGGGACAGCACATTTAGACGGTCCCTGATATCGCACGGCCATGATAGTGAAAATGGAGCAAAACCCAGAGTCGCAAAAATCGCAGAAGTGAAGAGGAATGGTGATGACATGACGATGATGAAGGCGAAAGAAATTCTTGCGACGGGTGAGTTGTCGGAAACCATCAAGGAAATGACGCAAGAAGTGAAAGCGCATCCGGCCGACGCCCATGCACGAACCTTCTTGTTTGAGCTCTTGTGTTTTTCAGGAGAACTGGAGCGAGCGAAAAACCAACTGGAAGCCTTGGATGCGCAAGACGCTCAATCGGATTTAGGAATTGACTTTTATCGAAAAATGTTAAAGGCTGAGAAAGTTCGTCAGCAATTATTTTCAAAAGGGACAGTGCCGAAACTATTAGGGCCTTGCCCTGAACATATTCAAGGACATCTTAATGCGTTACTCCAAATACAAGAAGGGCACTTTTCGCAGGCCCAATCACTATTAACGAAAGCCCAGGAGTTGTGCCCAAACATTCAAGGAACGATAGATGGTACGGCAACCACGAGCTTCACGGATCTCGATGATTTGTTCGCTCCAATTTTGGAGATCATCATGCAGGATCAATACTATTGGGTCCCGTTTTCACACATTCGAAAAGTTTCAATTACGCCTCCCAAGCATCTTCGGGATCTTCTGTGGGTGCCAGCCCAATTAGAAACAGCTGAGTCGGCGCTGGGGGTCATGATTCCTGTGTTGTATCCTGGGTCTTCTCAGGCAGAAGAGGAACTGGTGAAATTAGGGCGTGTCACCGATTGGAAACAACAAGAGGGACTCACATTAGGCATCGGCCAACATTTGTATGGGGTAAATGAGTTGGATAAAGGAATATTAGAAATTCGAGAGATGACGTTTTCAACCCTTGATGCATAATTGAGGAGGAGGAAAATATCGATATGGCAGCGAATCCTACTCTAGATCTAGAAGTCCTTCTTAAGCCCATTCCAGGGGAGAACCCGTCTGGAGAAGATGTCCGGTACACACGCTATGATGACATCAAGGAAGCCAGACGAGAAGATGATAATCTTCCAAAGGGTGATTGGGAGGAAAAAGGTCCGGTCAAAACGGCTGATTGGAATAAAGTGAAAACGATTGCGATTAAAGCCTTATCAACTGAAACAAAAGATCTGCAGGTGGCCGTGTGGCTTTTGGAAGCACTGATCAAAGAAGAAGGATTTCTTGGTTTGCGAGATGGTCTTTCTCTTCTGAAGGAATTACATGCGTCTTTTTGGGATTCGGTCTATCCCATTATTGAGGACGGAGACTTTTCTTTTCGAGCGGGGCCGATTGATTGGATGAATGAAGCCAAGAATCTCCCATTTGCCATTCGTGCCATTCCGTTCATTCGCTCACCAGAAGGCGATGCCTACTCTTTGTTGCATTGGGAAGAAGCCCAAGAAGTTGAAAATTTAGGTCGAAAAAATCCAAAGGATAAGGCCGCGGCCATTGCCGAGAAAAAAATAACTGTCGAGCAAATTAATAAAGCCATACAAGCAACACCCTTGCCGCATTGTTTGGCTCTGTTAGAACAGATTCAACAAAGTCAGGAAGCCTTAGATGGGCTTCAACAGGTCCTGATAGAAAAATATGGAGAGTCGAATGATGAACGCCCAAGCATTGAAAAAATACGAAAAACCCTAGAGGAAGGACACACTATCCTAGAGGGCATTGTGAAGGGGAAAGGAGGGGCCAAAGTGGAAATTCCGGGTAGTGTCCTGGCCGGCGAAATTGGCACGACTCCAGGTTCATCTGATCGAGGCTCACGAGGGGAAGGGGGAGGGATTGTTCCCTACGACAGACTTGATGCCTTGGCTCGTTTAGCTGCGGTTGCTGAATTTTTCCGACAAACCGAGCCTCATAGCCCTGTTGCCTATTTGGTCCAACGAGCGACGAAATGGGGGGAAATGCCATTAGAAGATTGGCTCAGTGAGGTGATCAAGAGTAAAGAGGTCTTGGGTAGTGTGCGGGAGACTTTGGGAATCAAAGACGAAAAGCCACAATAGTCGGAATAACATTCATGGCCATTCTCAACTAACAAGACAAGGAAGTATTTTTATTCCAACAAAGGAGGGATATGATGGGGAAAGAAAGCACGCAACATAAACTGGATCGAGTGCGGGCTCCTCGAGTGCACATTACCTATGATGTGGAAACGGGAGGAGCTATTCAGATGAAGGAATTACCCTTTGTCGTGGGTGTCTTGTCGGACTTAGCGGGGAAACCCAAGGATCCGCTGAAGCCGCTGAAGGAAAGAAAATTTATCGATATCGATTCCACGACATTTGATGAAGTCATGCGGGGGATGGCTCCCCGGCTGGACTTTACCACTGAAAATAAATTGAAAGATGATGGTTCGAAAATTAAAGTCGAACTTGATATGACCAAGATGGATGACTTCACCCCGGAAAGCGTGGTCAAAAATGTGGAGCCACTCAAGAAGCTGTTGGATATTCGTCAGCAATTATCTGAATTGTTGGCGAAGGCTGATGGCAATGACAAATTAAGTGACCGGTTACAAGAGATTATTGGCAATTCGGATGAATTAAAAAAATTGGCTTCCGAAGCCGGAGTCAGCGCCGACGGTGGAACTGACGAGACAAAGGAGGGTTGATAATGAGTGCTGAAGCTGAAGGAACTCAAGCAGAAGGGGCGGCGGCGACAACCGAAGAAAAAAGCTTACTAGATCAAATTATTGATGACGGGCGAATCGGTCGTGATCAAGGGGAGCGTGATGCTTCCAAACAACAGATCGCCACATTAATTGATGAGGTCATGAAAGGAACGGTTACGGTTTCAAAAGATATCGAGGCGATGATTAACACGCGTATAGCCGATATCGACGAGCTGTTGTCTCGCCAATTGAATGGCATTATGCATGCGGAGGAATTTCAGAAATTAGAAGGCGCATGGCGAGGATTGCAGTATTTTGTGAATCAATCAGAAACCAGCAGTATGCTGAAAATCCAAGTCATGAACGTGTCCAAAGCTGATCTCATTAAAGATTTTAGGAAAAACCCTGATTTCGACCAGAGCGCCATTTTCAAAAAAGTTTACGAAGAAGAATTTGGCACGTTTGGTGGAGCACCCTACGGCGCGTTGATCGGAGATTTTGATTTTGGCCGTGGCCCTCAAGACATGGAATTGCTCGAAAAGATGTCCAATGTCGCCGCCGCGGCGCATGCCCCGTTTATTTCCGGGACCAGCCCGGACATGTTCCGATTAGAGAGTTTCACGGACATGCCTAACCCCAAGGACATGGGCAAAATCTTTGACAGTGTGGAATGGGCCAAATGGAAATCATTCCGTGACTCGGAAGATTCCCGATTTGTCGGCCTGTGTTTGCCGCGTATTCTTATGCGGATGCCCTATGGGCCTGAGACCGAACCGGTGGAAGCCTTTAACTACAAGGAAGACGTGGATGGCAAAGACCACGAAAAATACCTATGGGGCAATGCGGCCTATGCATTCGCCGCCAGATTAACCAATGCCTTTGCCAAGCATGGCTGGTGTGCAGCCATTCGAGGGGTTGAAGGTGGTGGTCTCGTCGAAGGGTTACCGACCCATACCTTCAATACCGATGAGGGGGAAGTCGCCCTGAAATGTCCAACCGAGATTGCCATCACAGATCGTCGGGAAAAAGAATTAGCCGATTTAGGCTTTATTCCACTCATTCATTGCAAGGGAACCGATTTTGCCGCATTCTTTGGCGCACAGTCGGCACAAAAACCCAAAAAGTATGACACGGATGCCGCCAACGCTAACGCGAGGCTGTCTTCCCAAATTCAATATCTGATGGCCACATCGCGGTTTGCACATTATTTGAAATCCATGATGCGCGATAAAATCGGCAGCTTTATGACTCGGGCCGATGCCGAAAAATTCTTAAATCGGTGGATCAAAAACTATGTCGTGAGCACGGAAGAGGCAGGCCAAGATGTCAAAGCCAAATTCCCTTTAAAGGAAGCGAGAATCGACGTCACGGAAATGCCAGGAAAGCCAGGCTGTTACAAAGCGGTGGCGTTCTTAAAGCCGCATTTCCAATTAGAAGAACTCACCGTGTCGTTACGTTTAGTGGCCGAATTGCCGCCACCCGCCAAGGGGTAAATGGGGAAAGCGGTGAAATTAGATTCATGCATGAACGATTATTTTAAATATGTTCCTTTGTCAAGGTAGAAAAACAACCGTGCCTTTCCCCAAAAGGGAAGGGCACTTGAAGGCCTGAGAAAAGAGCAGTGTGCGTTCCGAAAAAAAACATGTTTTTTCTGTCCATTTCGATGAAGCGGATCTGTTCACTCTCGCCACTTTCGCATGATTCTCGCCATGGTCTATCTGAGAGGTTTTTCGATGGAGAGCGAGTGCAGGCATCCAAGTAGAACCAACGTGAGATAGATCCAGATCACAAATGTTACCTATGAAGACTCCAGGGTATGAAGGTTAGCTAGCATGCGGAGACAAAGGGTGCCCTCGTTTATACATGAAAACTATTTCAAATATTTCAAGATGATTTCAAAAAGTGAAACGAGAAAAGTCTTGCCTGGTCATAGAGGAATGAACACATAATGATCGAAAACACCTTTAAAATTGGCAAAAAATTAGAACATTTCTTTTGAGTACTCTATGGCATGCGCTTTGCTTCATATATCAATCATGACAACACGAACTGAAACGGGCGAAAAAAACTTTCTCCCATTTTCTTACTTACAAACTTATTCTTTAGGAGGGTACGGATCATGGCAATCGAACAAAATGGTTTTCTGAACATCGGGGACGGGGCGATCCCAGGAAATGCAACGGTTGATGGGTATCAAGATCAAACGGTCGTGCAAGCCGTGTCCTATGGCGTCTCGCAAGCAGGGGAATGGGAGGAAGGCGAAAATATCACAGGACGGGTCACGATGTTTGGCGATTTAAACATTACCAAGATCATGGATAACGGCAGTCCGGCCTTGGCCCACGGCTGTGCCATGAAAACACAGTATGACAATGCCGTGTTAAATCTCGTGGCAGGCACGGATGCCTATCTGACGGTGACCTGTGAAAAAGTGATCATCACGAATGTGAATGTGGACTACAACACAGGAGATACTCGACCGAACGAAAACATCACGATTAGCTATCGCAAAGCCACCTGGCGGTATGGCACTGCAACCACATCATATAACTTGGAAGCGGCAACCGACTAAAGAATTCGCAACGTAACTCTCTCTCACCCCAGCGGAGCTAGGGGTGGGAGGGGGAATGAATGGGCTGTTAGTGTCGTGGCGATTTTTTTATTAACAAATGCAATTTTAGAAAGAATCGATAAATCTTAGAAGTCAATTTGGCCAAGTGCAACACAGACATAATCGTGCATCAAACGCGAAAGCTTACATTCGATGCGAGGGGCGCGCACGAAGAATGGCAAAAAAAATCTTGGAATTTTTTCCTGATTTTGATATTTCCCAGATAAATGCGCTAAGACGGTTTAAAGAAAAAAAGGAACAAATCGATATACGTGAGCAATTAGGCAGGTTAGCTGGATGGTTGGTAGCGGATAAACCGGGATAAGCAAACAATGGAGAAGCTCACCGTCGAGTTGACCAGCAAGTCAATACTCAGGCGTGACCTCAGATCCGATCAGATCCCACTTGTACGATGTTAGTTCGCATTTCGGCCAGCGAAGTCCGTGGGGTAAACCCAGACCGGGTTTTTGGGTATTTTCCGTCTTCGTAAAAAAGGCCTTTTTTAATGCTTATTCCCAGGCTCCTGGTTTCAAGGCAACAAACCGAGAATTTTTTATTTCCTGAATTACACGGGTACATTTATTGAAAGTATAAGCCATGCCAACAACCGTAAAGCACCTCCCGACCAGTACGAAAAAGCACTTATTTAAGTTGGTAACTGATACCAAATACCGCAAGGCCGCATCCCACGCCTCCTATAATTTAGGCGGGTCTGGCTCACCGGGGAAACCGGTCACCAAATACGGATGGAATCGTTTGCTACCAGCGGGCGCGGGTTGGCCTGATCCCGGGAAATTACGCCTCGCATCGTATCAGAAGCCGCCCGGCGGGGGAGGCTCATTATTCTGGTACAAGATGGAGCATGTGGGTAGTAACTCGTACAAATTTGATCGCATAATTGGGTTTCCGGTGTGCCCGACGTGCAAAGGCACGGGGGATATCTTATGCCCCGAGTGCAACGGTACAGTGAAGACCAAAGTTGGCAGGCTCGAGGCGCCCTGCCTAAGATGCCGCAAGGGTGTTCTTATTTGCACAAAATGCAAAGGCAAGAATGTTGCCAACGGCGCTACCGTAGATCCGGACGAAACGAAGTGGTAAAAGTCCTGTAAGGTTACCTGTATTTGAGGTCAGGGCTGAGTATAGCCTTAATATTTTCATTGTCGCTACGTTGGCGCCATGGAATGTAAGCCCAGAGTCGGGTTTAACGAGCTTAGGATCAGTTCTTACAATCTCATATACTGACCCGTGATTTAAGACCATATCCGGTTGTAAGCTTCCCCAAAACATGGACAGACCAAAAGTAGAGCTTTCTGGCATCATTCACCCAGGAGGTTCTCATGAAAACGTCTCGATTCAGCGACACACAAATTATTG
Organism: Nitrospirales bacterium; assembly: GCA_029261235.1. Taxonomy (GTDB): domain Bacteria; phylum Nitrospirota; class Nitrospiria; order Nitrospirales; family UBA8639; genus Nitrospira_E. Next base: position 34 of record JAJDBS010000202.1, on the reverse strand, counting down.
CGATCTTGAAACAAGGGGACCGTGGCCTCAACGT
>JAJDBS010000201.1 GCA_029261235.1 Nitrospirales bacterium | reverse complement strand
TTGTAAGAGATAAAGAGGCGTTGACCGATGATGCCTATGGTGGCGTGTTGGCTGCTCATGAGGCCGTAAGCCGCCTCTTGGCGGATCTCCAGGGATGGTTGGTCGGATGCTTGGGAAGCGATTCATCGGCTGATTGCTAGGCAGCGTTACGGCGGAACGATTCAAAACTGAATGTGAAAACACCATTCCTTATGCCGACGTTAGAAAGAACGCCTTGCACGCGGCATTAATTCCTACCACCAATTCATTATTTGCCGTTGGTCTCGTTTCCTTGCCAGGAATGATGACCGGCCAAATCTTCTCTGGCATTTCCCCTCTTGTGGCTGTCTAGTACCAAATTGTTGTCATGTGTATGATTTTCGGAGCCTCCGGAATGTCCGCGACAATCTATCTTGTTCTGGCAAAAAGGCGTTGGTAAATTGCCAGAGAGGCGATGCCCCTGAAGGCTTCATTCAAAGTTCTACTCCGGCCAAGACAGTTCCTCATCGGTGACCACAGTGTGCTTGACCATGCTTGCCATACGAACCGCAGATTTCATGGAATAGGAGAGCATCAGCGAATGGTTCGCTATATTGACTTTTCCCGCTGCGATGGCGCTGCAGAAAATTTGGCTGGCTGTCTGAAGAATAGCCTGGTCGCTTTGATTAAGTTCATTACTCAAATCCATGATAGCCTCCTTGATTTGTTTGTTGATTAAGATGATGCGAAAAAACCGCTTTGACCAATGCCGCCAAACACAAATTGGACGGCCAGAGCGTAAAGAAGCACTCCGAAGACCTGACTGACGATATGTTACCTGCGATACTGAGAGCTTTCTGAATGTATGCCACCCCCAATGAATAAGAAAGGCCACCCCAAAAAATTTATGAGGATCGGCCATGTCAAAGCTCCAGAGTTTTCAGAAGTATCATGGTCGTAAGGGTTGATGTGGCGCCAGTTGTCGGATGTAGGCGGTGACGGAGTGCATTTCGTCCCCACTCAGTTTCTTCCACCAACCGTGCATGGGGCTAAATGCCAATCCCCATATGATCGTTCCTCGCAGGTCCATTTCTGATTTTGCTCGAGATTCGGGGCGATGAAAATTTGCAGGAGAGACGATGAGATTAGCGGCATCCGGTCCGTCGCCTTTTCCATGTATGCCGTGACACCCCATACAATGGGCCTTATATATCGCTTTTCCTTTCTGTGGAGAGACTTGGGCCTCTTCGCTCTGAGCCGGAAGGGGCAACCCAAGAAGAAAAATGAAACTGAACAAGAAAGCTGCGTGTTTCATGGAATCGTGCTTCTTTGAAAAGTCATTTCATTCTTGTCTGATCGGCATGCCGATCAGGCGATTTCTGGTGGGTACTCATTCCATTATTTTCCTGGCAAAGTAACTAATGTATTCGGGCACATTTATGATTTCTTTGTTGATGTCTTGCCTGATCGCCCATGCTTCTTGAGGGCTGGCGGACCTTGCCATGCTATTCGAACACATTTGTCCTTATGCGACCATTTATATTGAATAGATCCTTTAAACGCCCGATCCAGATGCTTTCCTAGCCGCTGGGCGAAGTGTTCCGTGGTGGTTTCAATGTCCGCTCCATCAGGGCGAGTCCGGATGGTCATCACCCGTTCCAGAGGATTGTTGCGGACGGCTTGGTGTTCTTCATTATGGATGAGACCGAGAACCTCGGCTTTATGGGTTTCCCAATTGGGCCAGTGGATTTTGATAAATCCTTCAGCATAGCCGTCTCGAAGTTTTCGGCAAGCCGGGCACACAAAACTCTGAGGAACCAGAATCTGTTTTGTCGGTTTCTTCGGACTGACAGCTGTTGATTTTTGGTTTTGTGCAGAGGGGATCTCCGGGAAGCTCCATCGTTTTCGGTAAAACACGGCAAGACATTCGGGACATTCGAGCAATCCCTTCGGCGTCTGTTTCATTGAGTAGGGATCGTCAATGATTTCTTTTTTCTTTAAAGACTGTGTGGAATATCGGTTACTCCTTGGCACCGTCATACTGATACCTCACAAATTAACGCGTTAAATTTTTTCGTCATGCCTGATTTGGAACCAATTTTCATGCCATGTTTGTGGTTTCAAAATGTTGGGTATTGTGCCAAAGAACCCTTCCGTTCTGAATGTACCTGTAGCAAGAGGCGACAGTGCTCTTTTTTATAGTGGGGAAATTTTCAGCAGTAATGTGGTCGTAGGGCCGTGTTGTGGTCAAAGTAAACCCGACAAAATTTTGTTAATTCAATCGGAAATAGAACCGCCAGTTTAGTTGGCATAGACTTCGCAGAAGAAGGTTTATCAACTTATTCACAATGAATGGAGGTCATATCATGAGTCTTTTAACACGCTGGGATCCAACGCAGGATCTTCAGGAATTTGAAAAACGGTTATCGTCTTGGATGGGGCGGCCTTCGCTTGCCAAGGATCGAGACAAAGAATCTATGCGAGTGATGGATTGGGCGCCATCAGTCGATATTACCGAAGATGACAAGGAATATTTGATCAAAGCTGATCTTCCAGAGATCAAAAAGGAAGACGTGAAAATTTCTGTTGAAGATGGGGTGTTAGCTATCTCAGGCGAGCGGAAGTATGAGAAAGAGGAAAAAGGGAAAAAGTATCATCGAGTGGAACGTTCCTATGGCAGTTTCGAACGAAGTTTTTCTGTGCCCGCGGATGCAGAAGAAGAGAAGGTGTCGGCTCAGTTCAAGGATGGCGTCTTAATGGTTCATCTGCCAAAAGGCGAAACGGCGAAGCCAAAACGTCTGCAAATCAAAGTCTCGTGATTTGCAAGCTGGCACTATCAGATATCCGTGTTTCTGGTGGAACCTTCTGGTATGGACATGACGGTTGCACCGTCATGTCTGCCATCCCTCTCTAGTCTGCTCCAGGAAGGAGCTCTGGGAAATTGTGTCGTACTTGAAATCCGTTTGACAATGGTCAACGAAAGGTACAACACTTCGTGGAAATTGAGAAAGGCGTGTTTAGCGCGGTGGAGATAGGTCTGGGAACGATTTGAGCGGATCTGGATAGATGGTGCCACATTCTCGACAGACTAATTTTCCTGTGGAGTGCCCATCTTCTGCGACATGGCAATCGACGACGCGAGCATGACGACAAGATTTATCGCCGTGTTTGGCGTTCAATTTTTTTTGAAGACAACCGGCCTCGTCATCATTCATGAGTAGGGTCCTTGTGAAAACCGAGATAATGAGAGGTTTTAATGTGGTTTCACAATGATTGGTTCTCCGCGAATATGAAATATGGAAGACGTATGTCTAATGTTCCCTATCAGGGGAGAAATACGGCTCACTTTGTCTGGTCATTGATCTGAATTGTAGAGATTTCTTTGAATAAATGAAAGCGTGTGGACATCAATCGGAGTGGTAGCATACTAATGAGAGGTAATACTTGTGAGCAATCTCGGTGAATCCGAACGTATTCTGTGGGAAGCGTATCCCTCTTGGGGTCAGTTCAGTTGGTTGTATTTTTTGAGCCTCTGGACAGCTTCAAGAGGGGTGATTTTTCTGTATGCCGAAGTTCCTGGTTGGATGATGTGGATCGTAGGGGCAGGCTTTCTGG
>JAJDBS010000021.1 GCA_029261235.1 Nitrospirales bacterium | reverse complement strand
CTGTGAAAATTCCATGTATTTGGTGTTGGACAGTGCTTTGAGCGGCGACGTATAAATCACTGTTTGATTGGCTGCCATGGCCTGCTTCATCGCTTCTAGAGCGATGTACGTTTTTCCGCTTCCCGTTGGTGCGCTCACAATGACATCCGCATGGCTAATCGCTTCCACGGCTTGCTGTTGCCAGTCATCTGGAACGAACGGCATGGGTTCGGGTACGCCTATGCCTTCAAGCATCTGTTCAAGTTCAATGGGTGGAGAAGAAGACACAGGACTGCTCTGCGATTTACGGGAAGCCGCTTTGGGGTAAAAGGGTGAATGTCGTTCATGCGGTCTACCAGTTTGAGGGGAGTCAGCCACAGGTTCCTTTGTAATGGGAGCCCTGTGTTGAAGATTCGTGACGATGGCAGCCTTTTGTTCTTTGGGGAGCGTGAGGATGCATTCAATGAGGCGGACCTTCCCGAGTCGGAAATGGCGTTGAATACGTCCTTTGGCGAGCTGATGCAGATATTTTACGGCCAAGAGTTCCAGTTCACGCTTGAGATCTTCGTCGTTCATGTGTGTTCTTTTACTCCGATCACTATGGCAATTCCGCCAAGACTTCCCGACGCATGTTGACCATGGCCTGATGTGCGGTATCGGCTAAGCTTGGATGGGTCGCTTTCAGCCCATAGATTTGCGAGAGAAACTCCAAGGTTCTGGCTAACAAGCGATAGACATCTCCTTCGGCCATCGATGTTGATTGCACTAATGATGTCCAACTCAGTTCGGTTTGACCTATCCAGCGCTCGACGATGGCTGACACATCAGCACGTAACAAGGGGGCCGGCTCATACGCAGTGAGGGAATCCGCCACCGTTCGGACTTTGGCGAGCATGGAACTGAGCCCAGGGGTGAGGCGCATATATGAACTCGGGCGATCATCATCATGCGCAATACCGGCCATTACTCCAGCTAATAAGTCAGGGGCAATGCCGGAAAAGGCCTCCATGCGAATGAGTTCCGTAATGAGCAAGGAATGGTTAATACGAATCAAGCGTGCCCATTCACCATCGGCCGTTAATTGAGAGTTGTCCGTGATATAGCCAAATTTATGTAGAATATCGCTACGTCGTCGAAATTGACGCCAGAGGCCATCACGTAAGGCTTGGATGGTTTTGGTGCTTTGTTGGGCTTTGAGTCGAAGCCGGGAGGCTACAGGGAAATCTTTTTTGCAGGCGGTCTGCGATGGGCACGCAGGACACGCGAATTCATCTGTTAAAATTCCCGCCATGACGAGATTGTCTGGTTCTTGAGTGTCTTCAAAAATAGGTACGGTCGGTAGTTGGGTCGGCAATTGGGACAGTATATTTTTGAACTGCTGCAGTGTCGATGGCAGGCACCATGGCAACGTACGAGAGGGTTGAAATTCATAGACATGATCATAGATGTGAACCACCCGTTGTGCTTGGCACTCTCCGATCGTACCTTTCGCGTGCAACACGGACAACATCGGAGTATTCGTTCCACGACTGCGATATTGGCGAAGAATGATTGCTGGGCCTTTGGATAATCCTATGAGGCGTCCTGGCGTGAGAAATGGCAAGCAAGCCGTCAGGTAGGGAGTGTCTGAATTGATGACTGGCCGTCGGTGGGCTTTTCGTCGACGGGCAAGATCAAAGACTTTCCACTGAGCCACCCAATCAGAACATTCTCTGGGGCCGTAGGGCGTCAATTGTTCCTGTACTTCGTTCAATCGGTCTTGATGGACAGCCGCGCGTTGATTCAGTTGAAACTGCGCAAAGCTTTTAGCCAGCAATCCCTCAATTTGGTCGATGGTATGGGCTTTCAGGAGATTCAGGACCATGGGATAGGAGACGACGAATTGACTATCAATCGATTCGGGTTGGCCCGTCAATCCTTTCCCAAGGACATGCAGATCGATATAGGGCGATGGTGTCACCACGACAAAACCCACAAAGTCTTTGCCTCGACGGCCCCCTCGTCCGGCTAATTGCTGAATTTCACTGACAGTTAAGTCTGTAAAGTCTTGAGATTTTCGGACACTGGACTGGCTAATCACCACCGTGCGTGCAGGAAAGTCGACTCCTGCTGCAAGCGTGGTGGTGGCAAAGACGGCATCGAGCAAGCCTCGACGCATGAGTTCTTCAATGGCCATTTTCCAGGATGGTAGATGGCCGGCATGATGTGCAGCGACGCCATAGTCTTGGACCACCGTAATCAGGGGATGATTGGTGATACTAGGAAATTCTTTTGCGAATTGGTCTAGAAATGTACGAATTTCTTCTGATCGGCTGGCGGACACACCTGCTGAGCTATGAACAAAGGTGTCAATCGCTTCATCACATCCTCGGCGAGACGTTAAAAAGATAATGACAGGGGTTAAGCGATGTCGGCGAAGAATGTCGACTAGATCAATCGGATGTATAGCTGGTGGCATGGAGAATTGCAGTGTATCAGGAGTGGGAAGAGAAAAACACTAAGAAAGTATATATGCGTACAACGTCAACAAACGATGCTGCTGGTTGGTGGCTCCGTGAGAAGATGAGCAGGATGACGCGCCGTATACGACCGAATGCAACAGAAAACCTTTCAAGCTTATAGGGGATAGGCCGATAAGATTCGTAAGATCATGGCAATAGATGTAATAGTACGAGGTAGTCAAGGCGCGACAGTGGTGGATTTCCATGGTCGGCTAGATCAGCATTCTCGATGGCATGTGAAAGCGATTATCAATCAATGCTGTCATACGGAATTTGAGCATCTCATTTTAAATTTGCAAGGACTCACGTTTGTGGATAGTGCCGGCCTTGGATTTCTCGTCATGTCATCACAGCAATATAAAGACTTAGGGCGGCGGATGACGTGGATCGAACCGCAAGGTTTTGTTGGCGATTTGATTAGGAATTTACAACTTCAGAATCTCATTGCGATTTGTCCAAGCGAACAAGACGCATTATCCTAAATTTCTATTAACTAAAGAGAGAGTCTTTGTATGATCATTATGGGATTTTGGTGGTTTGTTCGATATTGTCGGAAGTCAAAGAATGAAACTTCGGACTCGTGAAGATCTAATCCTTTCTTAGCTCCTGTCGCCTTCTCCATCTGACTTCTTCCGTATCTCGAATTCAATCCCATCTATCTCTCCTATCTCTTGGTTCGTGGGGGCCTGCAATGCAGGGGCTTTGGTGAATTGCAAGAGTTGAGTTGGAATCGCACTACGATGTCCCGATAACAGGTACGCTATGGTGCAACTCAGCAAAAGATATGGACCACTAGCGATCCCGAATAATTCTAATCCCAACAAGACAGCAGTCAGTGGAACATTGATGGCACCAGCGAGGAGCCCCGTTATTCCTAATGCTGCAAACAGACTTGGGTCTTGCCCCAACAGCCAACCGAGCGCGGATCCGGTAGTGGCCCCGACAAAACAAAGAGGCAAGACAATTCCACCACTCCCTCCGATATTGAGAGTAAGGGCCGTTGTCAGTATTTTCCCAAGAATGAGAGCCCATACGATGGGCTCTCCCGCTAAAGCCCGTTGAACGGTTTCCTTCCCTAAGCTTAGCACTTCCGGGGTGGCGAGCCAGGCAATGCCGAGCAAAAGGATTCCGCCTATGGCTCCTTGCAGAGGGGGGGAAGCTGGCAAATAATACAGGAGACGTTTCCCGCCATTGAGGCATTCGACAAAGATGATCGACACAATACCAAACACCATTCCTCCTACCAAACAGAGCATGAGTAGGTGTGGGTCAAAGCTAGGAAAAGAAGAGGCTACAAAATTCATCGTGGGCATCCCAAAGAATGACGCGGTCAAATATCCGACCAGGGCGGCCACAGCGGAAGGGAAGAGGACTGGGTACGTCAGCGATCCAACAAACAACGCTTCGATTCCAAATATGGCGCCGGCCAAGGGGGTGCCTAAGATCGAAGCAAATCCTGCGCTCAATCCGCAAATGACTAGGGTTTTTCTATCATACGAATCAACTCGCAAGATATCCGCGAGAAGAGAAGACAGACCACTCCCAATTTGAACGCATGGCCCGACATTGCCTGCAGAACCCCCTGCGCCAATGGTAAGTAGTGTCGCTGTTATTTTCGCAGGAATAATCTGCCATTTGATTTTTCCTGAGTCTAAATGGATAGCCCGAATGACGCGTTCAATTCCCTGTCCTTTCGCTTCTGGCGCCAGCGTAGAGGTCAACCATGCTGAAAGTGCGAGTCCAAGCGGAAGCAGCCAGTACGTCCACGTTGCTTTAGAACCCATATCAATGATGAATTGCAGCACTAACACAAACCCAGTGCTCGACATACCCACCAAGAGACCGACGACGGTAGCCAAGAGCAGCCATTTGGCCACATGGATGACGAGAATGCATTCTTCTGAGAGTTGGCGAATCACGTAACTTGGCGTTCCTTCATCATCAACCATAACAATGGTCCAATCCTAACGATAGCCTTTCACTCAAAGAATTTGGAGAAAAGTTCTTTTTCATAATCATGCGCAATTGTGCAGAAGGGAAGATACGGCCAACCTCCGTTGACAGCGATTTGATCCCTTGGTAGCGTCATGATCGGGAATCATCTCTCCAAGTTTTCTGGCCGAAGTATCGACTACTTATTCTTATTCTATTTCCAAGACCAACCTGTTGTTTAACCCAGTCTGAACCGTTCGCATGAAACCGACTCGCTCCTTTGTCTACCTCTGTCTCGTAGGCCTGTGCTGTTTTATTAGTTATGACATGGTGCGGCGTCCTGCGTTGGCGCTCCTTGCGGATTCTCTTGGTGCAAATCCATTTATGGTAGGAATGATGGTGGCCTTATCTACAATCACAGGCATTTTTTTGAAACTGCCAATGGGCTTATTATCCGATATCGTGAATCGTCAACGACTGATAATCGGCGGTGTCTTGGCTTTCGCGCTCCCGCCATTTTTCTATCCTTTCATTTCTGATTTGTCGACGCTAGGGATTCTGCGGTTGATTCATGGGTTAGCGACGGCCATGTTTACGCCGCTAGCGTTAGCCATGGTTGCTGAATGGTATGCACAGCAACGAGGTGAAGCTTTTGGGTGGTATACCTCTGCGACCCAAGGCGGAGGGCTCTTAGGCCCTATGATTGGCGGATTTATTGTCTATCAATATGGGTTTACACCTGTCTTCTTGTTCGCGAGTGTCTTCGGGATCTTGGCTGTGGTGTTTTTTTTGCTCATCCCTCAATCTTCATCAGTTTCTCGGGCTCAAGAACATTCGTTGGTAACCGTATGGCCAGAAATGCGTGAAGGGCTTCGTCGTGTTGTTCAGAGCCCTCCTATCTTGATCACAAGCCTCGCGGAAGCCGCAAAGATGGTCGGAAATGGGACGTTGATGGCTTTTCTCCCATTGTATGGCTTAGTCATCGGCTTGAATGCTGCTGAGATAGGAGTCCTCTTTGGTGTGCAAGCGTTCACCTCGTTTATTTCAAAACCATTCATGGGACGGATGTCGGATCAGGGTTCTCGTCAACCATTAATTGTGAGTGGTTTAATCTTATGTGCGCTCATGGTGATGCTGATTCCTCATATTCAAGGCTACCCTCTTTTATTACTCGTGGCAGGAGCCTTTGGCTTTGGTGAAGCCGTTGTGACGTCTTCCACGACGGCATTAGTAGCTGATTTATCACATGCTAAGGGACTCGGTGCCGGGATGGGCTTACGGGGTACAATCATGGATATCGGCCATGCCGGGGGGCCACTTTTAGCTGGACTTTTAATTCATCAATTAGGCTATGAAGCAGGATTTTTTTGTATTGGGACAATTTTGCTGACAGCGGCGATATATTTTGGCGTGATGATGATAGGGAAGAAGAAACTCATCATGCTATAGTACTCTCCAAATGGAGGCTTGACGAGCGATGGATGAAGCGATTGGGACGGGCGATATCATTATTGGAATTTTAGCGATAGTAGGGGTGTTGGTCTTAATCGTCGTGTTTGGTTTTGTGCTCAAAACGATGGTATTGAAGAAAGATGATGACCCTGACGAGGAGTCGTAAGAAGCCATATGTTTAGTGGAATTGTTGAAGAAATGGGTGCGGTTCAGGCGATTGAGAAGAATTTGACGGGAGCTCAGTTCTCTATACTGGCTTCAGCTATTCTGACTGATTTGCAAGTCGGGGATAGTGTGAGCGTCTCTGGTGCCTGTTTGACTGCCACCACAATCGAAGACCAGAGTTTTCGGGTTGATGTCTCAATTGAAACACTGAATTGTACCCATTTTGGCACGATTACCGTTGGGACACCGCTCAATTTAGAACGAGCCATGAAGCTGAATACACGAATGAGTGGACATTTAGTCACGGGTCATGTAGACGGCATTGGGACATTGCGGGTTCGAGAGCAAGATGGCAATGCCATCTATGTGACGGTGGAAGCGTCAGAAGATATTATGCGCTATTGCGTGTCTAAAGGATCAATTACGATGGATGGGATTAGTCTGACGATTAATTCTGTGACCGAGCATTCATTTTCGGTGGCGATTATTCCGCATACCGCAAAAGTGACCACTATTGGCCTCAAGCAAGTTGGGGATGTCGTGAACCTCGAAACTGACCTCATTGGGAAATATGTCGAACGATTGTTGCAAGCCAATGGCGCGCTTTCGCCTCCTGCTGCTCCGGTTATCGATAAAGACTATCTCCAGAAACGTGGATTGTTGTAAGGCTATACTATATGTCTCTAGAATCTTCTTCTTCCAGGAAACGCCCTCTTTGGCGTCTTTTTGCAACCGTGACGGTTTTTGTCATTGTGATACCAGCAACCCTTTGGGGGATTGTCCAGCTCTATGAAATCATCTGTGCCTGGTGGGGGGGATGTGAAGGCCTGACTCGACCACGAGGGCCAAAGTAACTCCAGAATAGGGAATCTATAATCGATGTCTACGATTGTTACGTATAACGATGTGCCCATGCCTGAATTCATGTATGGCACCGCCTGGAAAAAAGACCAGACCACTCGACTCGTTGAACTTGCAGTCGATTCCGGTTTTATAGGCATTGATACAGCCAACCAACTCATTCACTATCAGGAAGAACTTGTCGGAGACGCACTATTATCCCTGGCCAGGAAAGGTGTGAAACGAGAATCGCTCTTTCTCCAAACAAAATTCACCTCGGTCTCAGGGCAGGATCATCGCACCCCGTACGATCAGTCCGCCGATCTCCCCACTCAAGTGCAGCAGTCATTTGAGAGTTCGCTGAAACATCTTCATACAGATTACTTAGATTCCTATGTAGTACATGGTCCGTATTCTCGTTGGGGATTGAGCCAATCTGATTGGGATGTGTGGGCAGCCATGGAAGCCTATTATCGAGCTGGCACAACGAAGATGATTGGTATTAGCAATGTTCAGGCCGATCAACTGCGAGAATTATGTGAGAAAGCTTCGGTGAAACCAATGGTCGTACAGAACCGTTGTTATGCTGTCATGGGATGGGACAAAGAGGTGAGGGATATCTGCAAGAATCATGGAATCGTCTATCAAGGATTTTCCCTTCTCACAGCCAATCAAGATGTGCTTCGAGATCCGCACGTGTGGGATATGGCCAAACGGGTTGGTGCCAATCCCATGCAAGTCATCTTCAGCTTTGCCCGACAAATCGGCATGCTTCCCCTCACTGGTACAACTGACGAACAACACATGAAAGACGATCTTGCCGTTCTGTCTCAATTCGAGCTCACACCAGATGATCTTCAATTAATAGAATCGATCTCCATCTAAGATCGTTTTTCATGTCTAGGTTTTATCGTTACTCCAGCAACGAATGATGTTGGGGATTGTGGGATGTTTTTGCTGCGATTGGCGGAGGATCTTCGTGTAGGAAGTTGGCTTCATCAACGATAGAATCTGAAGCTAAGTCTTGGTTCTTGTCTGTCTCGCTAGTTGGGAGAATGAAGGGACTGAATATAAATAAGCTGAACAGAATGGGACCTATTATGGGCATTCTCGAAGGACAACAATGCCTTTCTTCCGCTTCTTGTCCTTTCTGAACGGCTCGTCTATGGCTATATGCTTTGTATGTGCTCATCTAGATGCAGGGAAGAAATCATAGCCTAAGCGTTTAGATTATCTTCTGACGTTCGACGTCTTACACGCCAAGCTCTTACCTGACGTATCGGTTGTCCTAACACATCCATTGATTTCGTTGGCCTGGTATGTATGGTTCTTGCCTGTTGTAATTTGTTCTCTTATTCATCCAGAGTTGAGATATCTCCAGGGTCCTGGCCGAGTTCTTTGGCTTTCAATACACGACGCATGATTTTTCCTGATCGAGTTTTTGGCAGTGACTGCACAATGTCAATTTCCCTGGGCGTTGCGATTTTTCCCAATTCGTGTTCCACATGTCGTTTTAAATCTTTGATGAGGTCTGGCGATTCCGTGTGGTCTTGTTTCAGAATGACAAACGCTTTAATCATTTCGCCGGCGGTTTTATGAGGTTTACCAATCACGGCAGCTTCGACGACGGCCTCATGACTGACTAAGGCACTTTCCACTTCTGCCGTCCCAATTCTGTTGCCGGCTACTTTGACGACATCATCAGCTCGGCCCATGAACCACATATAGCCATCTTCGTCTTTATGGCACACATCGCCTGCGGTATAGACGCCAGGAATAGTGTTCCAATAAAGCTCATACCGTTCGGGTTCTTTGTAGATGGTGCGCATCATCGAGGGCCAGGGTTTTTTGATGACGGCAAACCCTCCGCCATGGGGAATGCTGTTGCCTTCACGATCAGTAACATCAGCTTCCACCCCAAGAAACGGGCGAGTGGCAGATCCTGGTTTGAGGTCCACGCAGGGTAGGGGAGTGATCATGATCATGCCGGTCTCAGTTTGCCACCAGGTATCCATAATTGGTTTGGTGCCCCCAGTGACGCGGTGAAACCATTCCCAGGCCTCGGGATTAATGGGTTCGCCGACGGATCCTAAAATCTTGAGTGAAGAAAGATCATACTTGGCAGGCCATTTTTCACCATATTTCATGAGCAAGCGAATCGCCGTAGGCGTCGTATAAAATGTCGAGACGCCATAATGTTCGATGAGATCCCACCAACGTCCAGGATTGGGGAAATCAGGTTTCCCTTCAGCCGTGAGAATTGTGGCGCCATTCAGAAGTGGGCCATAGACAATATAACTATGGCCTGTGACCCAACCGGGATCAGCCACACAAAAGAAGACATCTTCTTCTTTGAGATCGAAGACATATTTGGTGGTGATATACGTGCCCACCATATAACCGCCATGGACATGTACAACGCCTTTAGGTTTGCCAGTCGTTCCTGACGTATACAAAATGTAGAGCGGATCTTCTGAGTCAAGCTGTTCAGCCTCACATTTGGGGGATTCGTCTTTGAGCCAGTCGTTCCACTCGACTTCTTTTGGGGCTTGTAGAGGAGTGGACGAGGCTTCTCGTTGAACGACAATCACCTTTTCAACTGTCGGGCAATTAGCCACAGCTTCATCAACGACAGGTTTGATCGGAATGGTTTTGCTTCGGTCATAGCCCACATCTGCCGTAATCACAATTTTTGATTCGCAGTCATGAATGCGGGTTTGAAGAGCCGGAGCACTGAAACCGGAATAGACGACGGAGTGAATAACACCAATTCGCGCGCAGGCCAACATGGCCACTATTTGTTCAGGAATCTTTGGCAGATAAATGGTGACTCGGTCGCCTTTTTGCAGGCCAAGTCCTTTGAGGGCATTGGCGCATTTATTGACCTGTCGATAAAGTTCTGCATAGGTAAAGATGCGCTCTTCGCCTTGTTCGCCAACCCAAATCACGGCAACTTTGTTTCTTCTCCATGTTTGAACATGACGGTCTAAGCAATTGTAGGAAATATTGCAGGTGGCGCCTAGAAACCATTTGGCCCAGGGATAGTTCCACTCCAAGACTTTATTCCAGGGTGAGAACCAGTGGAGTTCTTTGGCTATGCCATCCCAGAACTTTTCGGGGTCTGCGATTGAGGCTTTGTAAGCCGCGTCATAATCCTGAATATGGGCGTGAGCTTTCACCTCTGGAGGGGAGGGAATCACTCGGGTGGATCGTTGTAAGGTTTCAATGTTCTCGCTCATAGTGACGGCTCCTTCTTGTCGCGTATTTTTCTAATAATCAGCGAAGTGTTCCATTATTCAATAATAATCATGCTGGCAAGCCTATATTATGCTGTCCCTTGCTCTGACCTTCAAGTGCGCAATAAGACTGTTCTGGAAAATTATGAAAAAAAGACTAAAAAATAACGATCAGTAGAATCGGTAGGTAAGAGGCTTGTTGACCATGAATTGTGGGATCGAATACTCGAAGGGCGTTAATTTAATGTCGTTCCGAGTGTTGTTAATTGGCTTTGTAGTTGACCAAATTTGGCCGCGTAGTCCGCTTGGCTCCGTCGGATGACCTCATGGGCTTCATCGCGTCCATAGACATGGGTGATTTCGCAGTTCTTTTTTGTTGAACCAGGTGCATCTTTATAGGTCAAAAAATAGTGCATGAGGCGTTCAACAAATGACACGGGGCAGTCTTTAATATCGGTCCATTGCTCATGCATTGCATCGCCTTTGAGAATTGCCACAATTTTATCATCAGCTTCGTCCTCGTCAATCATGCGAAGACCACCAATAGGTACGGCTTCAAGAAGAATATCCCCATGAGTAATGGTTTTTTCCGTCAGGACGCAAATGTCGAGTGGATCCTGATCGCCAATGAGTCCTGGACGATTGGTTTGCTGTGCGCTCAGTTCGGCAACCGTCTGCCCACAATATGTTTGGGGAATAAGACCATAGAGAGTCGGACAGACGTTGGAATATCGCTGAGGACGATCAATTCGCAAATGCCCAGATTTTTTATCCAATTCATATTTCACGCTGTCAGTCGGTACGATTTCAATGTAGGCGGTGAGGCATTCTGGAGACTCATTCCCGATTTCTACGCCATGCCAAGGATGAGATTTACAGGGGAATCCTAGATTTTGCCATAGGGAAAAGAATTCTTGATCAGTCATGATAATTATCCACTTTGTGAAATGTGAGAGCGATGCGATAGTTCTTTGTTTGTCGGTAGAAACCTGGAAAGATGTGAGCCAGAATTTATCGGCAAAGAGGAATTTTTCCAGAAAAATTTCCTTTTACGAAGAATCAGGAAGAACCGCATGAATCCTTCAAGAATCTCGCGTGAACAATGCTTCTTATCTAAGGAAGGAAAGAGGTGTATCAGGCTTGCGGTTGATGATTGGGGTGCAGCCAGTCCATGAATGTTTTTACTGGATTGAACGTTGAGCGGGGAATTTCCACAAAGAGGGTCATCCAATCGGCCATGCCGCCATTCCAGAGGCCTGGCCATTCTAAGGCTTTGAGCGGACGACCTTGGTAGGTTTTTTCAGCAATGAAGCCGGTGTCAGCATCACGGAACTTCAGCAGGTTAAAGGGGACGCTCTGATGGTTGCGGACTCCGCATACCAAATCGACCGGGTTGAAATGAGTCGCTATGGTAAACAGTTGTTGCTGCTGTTCTGATTGAGGGTCAGCTTGAGATTGCTCAACAATTTGGCGTGATTGAGACCCATCTGCATGCTGAACCCAAAAGGGTCCGCCGCCGGCCTCCCCAGTATTCGCCACCACACCACAGACCCGAAGCGGGCGGTCAAGAAATCGTGTCAGTTCTTCGGCTTGTGCAGGAATATCCATTCGATCAAATACTGTTGGTAGTTCGTAGTGGAGGTGATCTCGAATAAACAGTGCGGTGCTCTCCACAATAGCTGATTGCGGGGATATCAGTTGCTGGAGGTGATGAAAAATCTTTTCTTGCAACGTAATGAGATATCCCGCTAAGGACATTCGCCATTCAATCATAGGTTGTTTTAGATAATCAGGTACGACATTATCGATATTGGAAATACACACAATATCCCCCTGATAATCATTCAAATTTTCTAGTAAGGCCCCATGCCCTCCTGGCCGAAAAATGACGTGGCCTTCGGCATTCCGAAACAATTGCTGGTCAGGATCAAGTGCAACCGTGTCAGTTGACGCTTTTTGAATGGAGACCGTTAATTCGATCTTCTTTTCGCTCTGAGCGACGTTTTTTCGTATCGTTTCGATATGTGCACGAACTTGTGCTTCAAATTGAGCTGATACGGTTAGATGGACCCAAATGGTCTCTCCAGCCTTTTGTCTAGACATGATCGCTTCATGGACATGTTCTTCCAGTGACGTGCGAGTCCCATCAGGATACTGATGAAAGGGGAGAAGGGCTTTAGGGAGATTGGCATATCCCAACCCTGGGGAGTGTAAGAGTATGCGGAAAATCTGTGCGATGCGTTGGGACTCCCCATTGCTTTGTAATGTCATTCCATTGTCTTCAACGTACTGTTGAAGATCTTCAATGAATGGGAACTTAGAGAGTTGCTTCCATACGTTGTTGATGGCCTCGGGTGGGCTGAGGTGTTCTTCCGCTGTAGCTGCTGAACGGTCTTCTTCTAGAAATTGCAGCAAATCTTTGAACATACGGGTGGCTGCACCCGAGGCCGGGATGAATTTACTGATTCTCCCTTTGGCATGTGCTTTCTGAAATTGTTTGCGATAGTCATTCAGCTCTTTCGGAGAGAATTGGATGATCCCATCTCCAACATGACAGGGACGGACAAGGTTCAGAGGAGGCACACCCTGACGTAATTGTTGGAGTTGTTCCTCAATCTGAGAAATTGATAGCCCATGTTCCTTAAGGGCAAGATGGTCGTTGTGGCTAAGAGACAACATCGATTGTGCTGACTGTTGGATTTGATGAATATGGGGGAAGTATATTGTTTTGGATCAATGCGAAACCAGTGTAATCTTCATTGACGTGACTGTCGATGGCAGATGACAAGTACCTCATCAATCTTGTCGTCACGAGCCAAGCCGGGTTTAAATTTCAGCGTTTTTTGCAATTTGAGGCCAAGAGGAAAAAAAAATCGATTGTGATAGGACATCGCCATTTCATAATGTCGACGTAACCACCATGAGCCTAACTTGCTCACAAGTTTGATTTTTGGCTGCATGCCAAAGTGAGCACTACATTCAATATCAAAATGATGTTGATCAAGTAACGCGATGAGATCAGCGGGCTCATATCGACGATAATGTCCGACTAAGGTATCGAATGAAGTCCAGGCATGCGCATACAGAGGGACAGAAAAGAAGAGGGTGCCACCGTCGGCCAACAGGTGGCTGAGTTGCCTGAAGACGGCCTGGTCATCCGAAATATGCTCAATGACATCGAAGAGGCAAATGAGGTCGAAGCTGCTTTCTGGGTATTGAAGAGTTTCGAAGGGGCCCACGTGAATCTGTCCACCTGCTTTTTCAAGATGTCGGCAGGCAACCTCACTGGCATCAACAAAGGTGGTTCCTTCAATCGCCAGGCGTGGCCGAAGGCCTGGTCCGATTTCAAGCCGTCGTGGAGATATGGCACAGAGTTCAGACAACACGTCCCATGTATTAAAATGTTCTGGGCCGTAGAATTTTGAATGAGCCCAAAGGCGTTCATAGAAGGCTTGATTAATTTCAGCCATCCGATCTCGATCTTGCTCTTGCACCTGTTGCATGGACTTCATAAAGAAAAATACCCTGTTTGTCTGAAGAAGATCAGGGGTGTGACTGACATTGAGAAAAAGAACAACAACGGACGTGGTGATCCTATCACTCGTGGCTCAAACGAATCGGTTCTCGGCATAGAGACCATCTGCAAAAATTTGGTAAGATATTTCAAAGAGCAGATACAATGCCGTTATTTCACAAAAGGATAGAGTCGCGTATTCGTTCCATTTTATTACATCTCATGTTGGAGGATACCAGATGACATATGAAAAATTTCTGTTAGTAGCGATCATGATGGTTGGCATGGCGGGCTGCACGTTCAAGGCAACGATAGATACCACCACAGATGGCACGACAGAATTTGTTTCTTCCACGACGGGAAAAACATGGTGGACTGAAGAGGGCCTTGTGAAAAACGGAGAACATGCTGGCGCATTTGTCTCGGTCAATTATGAAAATCTCCTTCGGGATATCGCCGCTGGAGAAGGGGAGTATGTTCGGGCGTTTGGCAAAGTTCTCCATGTGCCTGCTCTACAGCAGCATGCATTTGCCAATCAGTTACAGCAGCATTATGCGGATTTGGCCAACATCAATGTCCAGCAAGATGAAAGCAAGGTCAGACAATTCATTCATCGCGTCGGCTTGTCGACGGGGCAGTCTTGATCCTCGCTGCTGTGAGAAAACGTAGAGAGAGCCGAGTTTACGCGTCGGCACCACCTTGTAAATAGCCTAACCCAATTTTAAGCGCGCGTCGGGTAATTTCCGGCCAGCGCTCCTCTGGGTATTCAGCCAAGACTTTCGCGGCCTTGCTGTCTTGAATGACAAGTTCTTTGATGTGAATCATCCCATCTTCTATTTTTACGTCAGCCACAAAGTCCCCCTTTGGTTGAAACATGTCCTCGTTGAAGAGGGTATGTCAGAAAGTATATGTCATGATTCAGAAATCTGATTTTCTTGACAGCCTGCGGGGGCAATGCTAGCATTTTCTTAGTCCTTCGGAAATGAAAATCCCACACAAAAATTCAGAATGTTTTTCCTCTGCTGGGAAAGTGAGATGGTTGTTTTGTCAGAGACATCCTTTTCATCCACACGTATAAGGGGCTCCATGTTGTTATTCATGCCGCGCTCGATACGAATTTTCGTCCTCATGAGTTCGATGCTCTGCTTGCTGACACTCATGTCTTGCGGCAAAGAAAAACGTGTGACACGCGTCGATCCTGGAGTCGTGACGGATTTGAGTGGTCGTTGGAATGATACCGATTCAAAACTTGTGGCGGAAGCGATGATGAAGGAAATGGTGAATCGTCCGTGGTTAGAGAAGTTTACCAGTGGAAATGGGCGAGAGCCGGTTGTCATTGTGGGAACAATTCTCAATAAAAGTCACGAACACATTGATGTGGTCACGTTTGTTTCTGATATAGAACGAGAATTGACGAACTCTCAAAAAGTCGTATTTGTGGCCAGTAAAAGTGAACGAGCTGAAATTCGAGAAGAGCGCAAAGAGCAATCTGTCTATTCTCGTGAAGATACACAAAAACGTCCAGGACAAGAGCTTGGTGCGGATTTCATGATGAAAGGGACGATTGCCACGATCTTGGACGAATCTTCTGGCACCAAAGCAGTCTATTACCAAGTCGATTTGGATTTGATTAATTTAGAAAATAATGTCAAATCCTGGTACGGACAGAAAAAAATCAAAAAAGTCATCGAACGAAAGCGCACCTTGTTTTAAATCCATGCGTCCCCGTGTCATTGTCATCTATCTGTCAGTTTTTTCACGTCTTCGGTTCCCTGTCCTTCCATCGCGCAATTCTCTATCAGCCTAAATTACAGCTGGGCTTTCCGGCTTTCCACATAATTCGCATTAGCCTAATGATCGGTCTACTGCTGGGCTCCATGTTGTCCATGGGCTGTGCTGGACCGATGGCGCACTATGCCGGTGTGGAGCGTAGTCTGTTAGCTGGGCAGGGGGCGCAAGCCATCGAAATTATAGAAGACGCGAAGGATGAATACGGAAGCAAAAGTCGACTGCTCTATTTGATGGACCACGGAATGGTACTGCACTTAGCAGGAGAATACACAAAGAGTAATGCGGTGCTGGAAGAAGCCCACCTTCTTATTGAAGATCTCTATACCAAACGAATCCGAGATGAAGTTGCTTCTCTGTTAGTGAATGAATCTCGGCAACCCTATGAAGGGGCACCATATGAACATGTCATGGTGAATGTCATCAAAGGCCTGAATTATGCCTTGCTTCAGCAATGGAATGATGCATTAGTCGAAGCACGAAGAATTGACCATCGCCTAAATGTGCTCAGCGACAAAGAGGAAGGGAATAACACCTATCAAGAAGATCCCTTTGCTCGATATCTGGTTGGGCTCCTGTATGACATTGCAGGTGACATCAATAACGCTTACGTCGGCTACCGAAAGGCTGAACAGATCTATAAGGAAAATGTCGGGTGGACGCGTGTGGTGGTGCCTGATGTTCTCAAACGTGATCTCATTCGCACGGCCAATCGTTTGGGCCTCCAAGGAGAAGCCAAGCAGTATCAGGGAAAGTATCCCGAAGTGGCGAGCCAACGAAGTGTGAATCCAGACCAAAATCTCGCTCAAATTGTGGTCGTGACCTACCATGGAAAGGGTCCAGAAAAAGAAGATCTTTTCATTGATGTCCCCGTGAGCTTGGATGCTCTCGCGTTGGTCGCCTTAACCAAGCATGGATTTCGTGGAAGCAGCAGAAGAACTCGAGGAGGGGAGGCTCTCCTATACGGTATTCATGGACGCATTGCTCGTATTGCCTTGCCGCGATTTACATTAAACGAAAGATCACAGTCTCTTGACGCAATTCAAGTCAGGGGTACGACTACTTCTCTCACCACTCAGTCTCAACGTATGTACGATATTCATGCAGTGGCCGAAAAATCGTTAGCTGATGGATATGATAGTTTGGTCTTGCGAGCCGTCGCACGGACTGCCATCAAAATGGCGACAGCCGAAGGCATTGCTCTAGGGGCACGGGCAGCCGTGGGGAAGAAGCATAGAGATTTGATCGGTCCATTGGTGGGAGGAATCGCACGCGTGTTTGCGTTGGCCACAGAAGAAGCCGACATCCGCTCTTGGCGTACGCTCCCTGGTGAAATTCAGTTAGCTCGCATCTGGATCGAACCTGGAGAATACTCGGTGGCAATTAATTCAAGAGATATGCAAGGGAAAGGCCCTGAATCAATTTCCTCCGCACGGCTTCAACTGAAAGCCGGGGAAACACAGTTTCTCCTTCAGCCAAACGGTCGGTAAGAGATGCAGCTGTGGCACTTCAGATCTAGTGGTAGATCTCGGATTCATCCAATGCGTGTCATTTTTCATTGAATTCAAGTTGATCTATCATGAAGCAAGTGACTTGACCCCATAGTCTGTATATTTGCGCCTATCATAGTTGAAAGAAGGGGATTGTGATGCAAGGAAATGAATTGAGTCGGTGCTTCTCGCCCAAAGGCATCCAGTTTGATCTTCCCCAGGTTTTGTGGACACAGAGTTAAGCAGCGACAGCCATTTCCTCAATCTCGACTGGTGTTCAATAGGCATGACAATGACGGGCCGGCCTAATGTGCCTTCTCCACTGTATTCGTCGCCTGCTGGCTGGCTCTTGGGATGGACGCTCTTATTATTTCGCGGGGCTTGTTTGAGCGGAGCGAGTTGGCCCGTCCTCCGTCTGGCGTCCGTCCCATTGGATTTGGCCAGACTGGGCGTCAATGGTTTTGTCTACTTTTCCCGAAAGAAAAGTAGATCGGCTGCCGGGCCGAGACCCGGTACGTATCAATGAAGCGTCAAGACGTACGACCTAAACTGAAAATATACACCTTGAATCGGAACGTATGCTATATGATCCTCAGTTTTCTTCATCTGAAGCCGCTGGAGTATACGGCTAATGAGTGCCCCCTTTAGTTTCTAGACTACGTGTTAGGGTTGGAGATCAAGTCGAAACCAAGTGGTGCCTCTACCGGTCATCATTGCCTGTATCAGTACGGCCTATGCTGTGAACGTCGAAGATCTGCGTGGGCCAGGCTGACCCGAGTTCTTTCAGGATCGCGCAGGACGATTGGTTGGTTGGCGCGCCATTTCTGGACGGCCACCATATAAGAGGTGGCTGCCTATGTTAATCAGGATTCGTCCGCTTTTAGTCAGTATATTAGAAAGGTCGATGCCGGTGGACGCAGTCGCAAAGGGACAAGCTCAAGTTGAATCAATACATTAAAGCATTAACGCAGGCCTGATATACATCTAGCAGGCCTCTCAAGTGGGCGGTACAGTGGAGAGGCGTTCCAATGTCTTCCCATTTTCCCAACCCAAAGGAGGAGCCATGAAAAAATTGTATGGCGGCATTGATTTGCATAGCAACAACAGTG
>JAJDBS010000003.1 GCA_029261235.1 Nitrospirales bacterium | reverse complement strand
AGTACCCTCTTGAGACCAGGGGGAATCATCGTCTATAGTGCCTGCTCTATTGAACCGGAAGAGACCACGGAGGTCATCTCCGCGTTTTGCCAGGAACATCCAGACTTTCAGCCAGAACCCGTCACTCCTTGGGTCCCTGCTACAGGGCATTCGCTCGTGACTGGTCATGGCCATTTGTCTACAGGGTTTCAGTCGTTTACCATGGATGGCTTCTTTGCATGCCGCTTAAAAAGATCTGATTAACTATGACAACACCGCTCATCGCCCCATCAATTCTTTCCGCAGATTTTGCCCGTCTGGCTGATGCCGTGCAGCAGGTCGAAGCCGCTGGGGCCGATTGGATTCATGTTGATGTCATGGATGGCCATTTTGTACCCAATCTCACCGTTGGCCCTCCCATAGTTGAAGCTCTTCGCAAAGTGACCACCTTGCCATTAGATGTTCATTTGATGATGACCAATCCCGATGAGTTCATTCCGGATTTTGCCAAGGCTGGAGCTGATATTCTGACCGTCCACGTGGAAGCCTGTCCCCATCTTCATCGAACGGTTCAATCCATTAAAGAACATGGAGTGAAGGCGGGGGTCACCTTGAATCCTGCCACTTCCGCCACCACACTTGAACAAATTATTAGCGATGTGGATCTGGTATTGGTGATGTCCGTGAATCCCGGGTTTGGCGGTCAAAAATTCATCGATTCAACATTGGATAAAATTCGGCAAATTCGAACCATGATAACGGCCTCCAAGGGTTCCCCCTACCTTGAAGTGGATGGCGGAATCACGGTGAAGAATGTCGCGTCAGTGTTGACTGCCGGCGCAGACGTCCTTGTCGCAGGTTCGGCGATTTTTGGCAGCGACAACATGACTGACGCCATCAGACAACTACGTACAGCTGGCCAAACCGTGACCGTTTAATTTACTCTATGGATTCCCCAAACCAGACGGACAGCCTCCATCCTCTCGAAATTCAAGTCCTGCGAGCTCTTGGATCGGCCACAGACCAGTCCCTGACAGATCCAGAACTTATTCAATTCACCGCACTTGCCCCTTCTCAAATCAGCATGGCGGTGGGTTGGCTACTAACCAAACAATTGCTCAGTCTCACGTCTGAGACGACCACCACTCTGGTCACACTCACCGAGGTGGGAATCCAATTTCAACAAGCCGCTTCACCTCCTGAGTGGATTATTCAGACCGTCAACACTGCCTCGCAAGACAGCCAAACAATTACCGTCAAAGACCTTCAAGCCACAGGACAATTTCAACCAACTGAACTCAGCCGAGCTTTTGGTCTCTTAAAAAAAGAAGGCGTCCTGTCCTTGGGTCCAGGTGGCGCTCTACAGACCACTGAAAAGAAAAGTGCTGCCATTGAAGCTCTAAGGAAGTTACTCAATCAGATCTCCAAAGAAGCACATCCGTTATCATCATTTTCTGACGATCAGCAGGCCTTGCTTCGGCAATACTCGATGAAGCGTGGGAATACCCAAGAGCCATTTCGTATTGACGACCATACGGAACGCGCCTACGCGTTAACGCCTGAAGGCCTGGGTTTGTTACCCAACTTGAGGGAGAACGCCGCCCAAGAAATTTCGCAATTGACGCCTGAGCTTTTAAAAGATGGATCCTGGCGAAATTGCACATTTCGAAAATATTCTATCCATCTCCGTCCTCCTCGATTGGCGGTGGGTCGGCGCCATGCCTATCGGGAGTTTCTGGATACCGTCAAAACAAAATTGACGAGCATGGGATTCCAAGAAATGCGTGGCGAACTGGTGGAGACTGAGTTTTGGGATATGGACGCGCTCTATATGCCACAATTTCATCCGGCACGCGCCATTCATGATGTGTATTTTGTGAAAGAGCCCACATATGCCAAACGCAATCCCGAACCGTTTCTCAGCAAGGTAGCCGAAACCCATAAGAATGGGGGAACAACAGGATCCAAAGGATGGCAATATTCCTATGACCCTGAACGAGCCAAGCGTTTGGTCCTTCGCAGTCAAGGGACCGCCGTCTCAGCTCGCACCTTAGCCACCAATCCGCCAAACCCCAGTAAGTTTTTTTCGATTGCCCGATGTTTTCGTTACGATCAGGTGGATGCCACGCATGCTACGGATTTTTTCCAGGTGGAAGGGATTGTGTTGGGCTCCGATATTAACTTTCGCACATTATTGGGATTGCTCAAACTCTTCGCCACTGAAATGGCGCAGGCCAAAGAAATTCGATTTCTCCCAGCGTATTTCCCCTTTACCGAACCTTCCGTCGAAATGCACGTCCGCCATCCGAAACTTGGGTGGATGGAATTGGGTGGTGCAGGCTTATTTCGGTCAGAAGTCACGGTGCCGTTGGGTGTCACTGTTCCCGTGATTGCCTGGGGGCTTGGCTTAGATCGTATGGCCATGGTGGCATTGGGGATTCAAGATATTCGTGATTTATTTACCTCTGACTTAGAAGCTGTTCGAAACATGCGTCGTCATTTCTAAAACTTCATTATGCCTACGATTTCCATTTTTCAAGAAGATTTTTCTCAACTCGTTGGACAGCCGGCTTCCATGGCGGAGATAGAAGAATGGATGCCATTGGTCAAAGGCGAGATAAAAAATGTCGTTAATGACACGGGTGAAGTGCGAGTCGAACTTCAGGATACCAATCGTCCTGATTTGTGGTGCGTCGAAGGTATTGCCCGACAAATTCGTTCGGTTCTGACAGGAAGCCTCAAGCCCTACGCCTTCTTTTCTGCTCGTGGACAAGCGAAACGGCGCATCCAAGTGATGCAAGGAATGGAAACCGTACGTCCTTATGTCGCAGCCTGTGCTTCGATTGGCTATCCCATGACTCAAGAAGGCCTGGCGCAATGTATTCAAACACAGGAAAAGTTAGCCGATGCTTTTGGACGGAACCGTGAAACGGTTTCGATTGGCCTCTATCGGTTGGCGTCCATTGCCTTTCCAGTAACCTATGGTCTCGTGCAACCTGATGAAATACGTTTTACGCCATTAGGATTTGACGAAAAAATGACGCCACATGAGGTCTTGACCCTTCATCCAAAAGGACTGGAGTACGGATCCATCCTGGCTGACTCCGAACGACTTCCCCTACTCTGGGACACCGATGGGCAAGTGCTATCTTTCCCACCCATCATTAACAGTCGAGAGCTTGGGGAAGTACACATTGGGGACACGGAATTACTCGTCGAAGTGACCGGAACTGATTTGTCGATGGTGATACTCGCATTGAATATTTTTGCGAGTAATCTTGCCGATAGGGGAGCCATTATTGAGCCAATTGATATTGTGTATCCCTATGAAACGTCAATGGGAAAAACTGTAAAAACTCCTTACGACATGGGCAACACCCAAGAGGTGTCCTTTCATGCAATTGAACAGGCACTGGGCATGCCGTTAGGCCAAAAGGCGATTCAGGCTGATTTGGCATCCTATGGCTATCAAGTCAAATCAACCCGCCAGTCGATTACGGTCAAATTGCCTGCATTCAGAAATGATCTCATGCATGTGATGGATGTCGCTGAGGACGTCGCCATCACACGCGGCTATGATTCTTTCTCTCCCATCATGCCCCAAACATTTACAGTCGGGACCCTATCAGAGCAGGAACAAACCAGTGACCGGCTTCGTGATCTGTTAGTCGGATTTGGATTTCAGGAAATGTTTTCGAATATCTTGGCTTCGCGACAAGAATTTGTTGAACGAATGCAACTGACCGATACCGAACACGAATCCCTCGTGGAAATCGATAATGTCATGTCACTAACCTAC
>JAJDBS010000200.1 GCA_029261235.1 Nitrospirales bacterium | reverse complement strand
TGAAATTGGAGCGGGAAAGGGGATTTGAACCCCCGACCCTCGCCTTGGCAAGGCGATGCTCTACCACTGAGCTATTCCCGCTCTATAGAGAAGATTTCATTGATTCTAGTGGGCACCCTATAGCCTGTCAAGCAATGGTCTTATGAGGGATGAAGACCCATGGCCCTAAAGAAAAATAATAAATAATCTCAAAAAAAATAACGAATTCTATCGTCAATTTAAGGAGACAGAGAAAATGTACATCAGTGTGATCGGTACTGGATATGTTGGACTTGTGACGGGGGCATGTTTTGCGGAGTTTGGTCTCAATGTGCTGTGCATGGACAGGGACGAAAACCGTATTGCGATGCTGGAAGAGGGCAAAGTTCCTTTTTTCGAGCCAGGCCTTGCTGAACTCGTTGATAAAAATATCAAGGCGGGCCGTTTGCGGTTCACGACAGATTTACATAAGGCTGTGGATGAATCCCTTGCTATTTTTATTGCCGTGGGTACGCCATCACGAACTGATGGATCGGCCGACTTGTCTTTTGTGGATGAAGTGGCGCGAAGTGTTGGCGCACGGATGACGGGATACAAAGTTGTCATCACGAAGTCTACGGTGCCCGTTGGCACGGCCGTGAGAGTTAAAAAACTCATTGAAGAAAATCAAATTGAGCCATGTAGCTTTGGGGTCGTGTCCAATCCAGAATTCCTGCGAGAGGGTTCCGCTATTGAAGATTTTATGCGTCCAAATCGAGTCGTGATCGGTGCCGATAGCCAAGCATCGGTGGCCATCATGAAGGATCTGTATCGTCCGCTCTATTTGCTCGATGCTCCAGTGGTCATTACCGATATTCCAACAGCAGAAGTCATTAAATATGCGTCGAATGTGTTTTTAGCGACAAAAATATCTTTCATCAATGAAATGGCTAATCTCTGTGAGTTGGTTGGTGCCGATGTGCAGATGGTGTCCAAGGGTATGGGGTTGGACAAACGGATTGGCTCAAAATTCTTACATGCTGGGCCAGGGTATGGGGGCTCGTGCTTTGGAAAAGATACGGCGGCACTGATTAATATCGGAACCGAAGCTGGCTATGAAATGAAGGTGGCGAAGGCGACGAAACAGGTCAATGAAGACCAACATTTGAGAATGGTCCAAAAAATTCAGTCCGCCTTGGGAAATTTGAAGGGAAAAACAATTGGATTATTAGGCTTAGCGTTTAAACCGAATACTGACGATATTCGAGATTCTCCGGCCCTTGCCATTGCTGGGCAACTCATTCAAGCTGGTGTGACTGTGCGAACGTATGACCCTGAAGCTCTAGAAGAATCGATGAAGGTCTTGCCTGATATGGTTCCCTGTCAAGACGCCTATCAGACTGTAGAAGGAGTGGATGCGGTCGTTTTAGTCACTGAGTGGAATCAATTCCGTAATCTTGATTTTGAGCAGATTCGATCAAAAGTCAAATCTCCAATCTTTATTGATCTACGGAATGTCTACGAACCTGAGCGAATGGCTGAGCAGGGGTTTTATTATGTGTCGGTCGGTAGGAAATCAGCTGGAACAAACCCCCTGAAATCGAGTTAAACGAGCAGGGGGTTTGCGCGTGGTTATTTCTTTTTATAGCCCATTCGATCTAGGACTTTCATGATTTTCTTTTGCAGCTTCTCATCGGCTTCACCTAAGGCATGCGCTAAGGGTTCAACGGCAGGCTTCCCGATTTTTCGCAATATTTCTGTGGCGGATTGTCGGAGTTCGTCCTCCTCGTTGACCAACAACGGGACAACGTCAAGCACACAAGGTGCTCCAATTTTAATCAGTGCGTCATAGGCACGTTGACGGACGTCACCGACTTCATCATTTAGCATTTCGACTAACGGCTTCACGGCCGCTTCAACACGGAGTTCCCCAAGAACTTCAATGGCATGCTTGCGATTGAGCCAGTGCGAATCGGTGAGATCGAGGAGGGCTGCATCGGCCGCTGCCACACTAGGGTCTTTGGAGCGGATGCGGAAGCTTTTGACGGTACGCTTGCCATCTTCTTCGACAACTCGAAGGGTGGCGCCGTCGCCAATTTTTATTTTGTGCAAGTCTTCAAGGGCCTCTTCTCCGACATCTAAGAGGACAGTTTTCCCGTCGTAGGCCAACAATTCAACTTCAATTTGGTTAGTCTCAAGATTGATCATCGAAACTTTTTCTGTCACAAGATTAAACCCATCTTTTTTCGTGCCTGATTTTGGGCCGATGGATATGAGTTTTTCTGGTGCTTCATTTGCCATATTAATGATGTATCCTCAGGTATAAAGTGAACAAAGCCAATATGTCTTACAATTAACCTTTATGTGGTACTCGGAGTCCAACCCAAACTCGACAGGGCACCCTCTACCGTATCTCGAACCATTTCATTCTCATCTTCCAGTAAGAGCACCAATGGGTCGATGGCGCGGTTATTTTTTAAACGCGCGAGAGATTCGGCCGCATTGCGGCGAACCAACCAGTCCTCATCGGCTAAGGCCTCGATCAGGGGATCGAATGATTCAGGATCACCAATTTTTCCTAATGCCTCGGCGGCATGCCGGCGCACAATCCAATTTGAGGCATGGAGCCCTTCGACTAACGCGGTGGTGGCGCGAGAATCTCCAAGTTTTTTTAACACTCTAGCCGCATCTTCATTAAGCGTCGCATCCATAAGGGCATCGATGAGGCCAGGCACGGCGTCCGGGTGCCCAATGCGTTCCAGAGCCCAAATAGCCGCAGTTTTTACCCCACCGTCCTTATCATGCTTGAGCGCATGAACGAGGGGTTCAACCGACTTGATGGCTCGCAATTTCCCCAAGGCATTGGCGGCCTGTTCTCGGACGCACCATTCATCATCGTCCTTGAGGGCTTCAATGAGCGGATCAATCGCGGGTTCGCCAATTTTCACCAACGCACTGGTCGCGGCTTCGCGAATCACGCAGTCATCTTCCAAAAACATATCAATCAGCTTCGGGATAGCCTCTGACCCAACTTCTCCCAAGCGAGCGGCAGCATGATCCCGTAATGATTCGTTGTCATCCCGAAGAGCCGACAACAAGGGATCGACTTGATTGTGTTCCGTCATGCAGTGTTACTCCTTTTCAGCCCAAAATTCTTCATCCGACTCCATTTGTGCAGTGGCGGCTTCCAGTTTGTCAATGATAACCCCAGAATTATAGGAAATGAGTCCATCGCGGTCGGTTTTTAACCGTTTGAAAAGTTCGGCATGGGGCCGCAATATTTCTACATCTTTGACTTTTTCTAACGCTTCCACGGCCAAAATGCGGAGAGGACGAATTGGGATGACCTCAATATATAACTCGACAGGCCTGGAATCACCAATGAGTCCCAAGGATTTTACGGCATGTTCTTTGACCCCCGTGTCATTGTCCGATCGCAATCGATCCATTAAGGGTTCAACGGCCCGAACATCACCAATTTTACCTAAGGTATCCGCTGCGGCCTCCCGCACGATCCAATCGTCGTCTTCCAAATATTCCAAGAGTATTTCAACTGCAGGCCGACCAATGCGGTGCAATTGGATGACGGTTTCTTGTCGAACACCTTCCTTGAGTTCCGATTCGTCCACGGCACGTAAATCATCGAGGAGTTGTTCAATACGATCTCGGATGGCGCCGAGTTTGCGCAAGGTATCAGTGGCCAGATCACGAAGATTAGGATCCGCCATGGCATCCACGAAAGCATCGGCTGACCGAGGGTCTAACAACTGGGCCAAAATTTCAGCGGCGCGTTCGCGGATGGATTCATCCGGATCTTTCAGGCGCTCCGAGAGTGGCCCAATAGATGTGGGAATGGCCCCTAATAACGTCGTGATGCGATCTCGAATTCGGTCATCTTGTAAATGTTCCAACAAAGCCGCGGCAGTGGCTTCATCCAGAATGCCAGCCATGTGTTCTAAGGCCTCCAGAGTGGCCTGTCGAACATCTTCGTCGTCATCTTTCATGACGCCCGCAAGCGCGATCCCTGCGCGAGGGTCTCCGAGTCGTGCTAGCATTCTGATCGCTTCGATTTTATAATGCGTGGTTCCGTGCCCGATGGCTTGGATAATGGCTTCGACCGCTTTCGGACCACCTTTCATGCAGGTGGAGGTGGCGCGCATGCGCCGCCAGTCTTCCTCGTGATCCAACTCAGAAATGATGGTTTCGAATGTTTCTCTTGGCATTAACGTTCAATCGGTTACAGGCGAATTTGTCCAGGACGCCACCCAAGGTGGGAAAGGGATTCCAACACATGCCGACGCAGATTGTCATTCTTTGTGGTTTTCAACAGTTGTAACAAGGGCGTTTTGGCGGCTGCGCCAAAGTGCGTCAAAGCTTCGGCGGCTTCTTGTCGAAGCAAGGTGCTGTGTAAGGCTTGCATCAGGACAGGGACGGATTGGGGGTCGCCAATTTTCGCCAGCGCTTTCACTGCAGCCTCTAAAGGAGGGAGCTCTTCCTTATATTGAGGGTCTGTACAACCTTCCATGCGGTCTTCGTAGGCATCTGACGGAAGCGATTTCACGAGAGCGATCAAGTGTGGAAG
>JAJDBS010000199.1 GCA_029261235.1 Nitrospirales bacterium | reverse complement strand
GCGTTGAGGTTCGCGTAACTTTGATAAGGCCCGTTCCTCAATTTGACGAATCCGCTCACGCGTGACCGAGAATTCATGGCCAATTTCTTCGAGTGTGGCATCTTCAAGTTCGCCAATCCCAAAACGCCGTCGTATGATATGGGCTTCTCGTGGCGTAAGTGTTTGTAACAACATCGTAACTTTTTCTTGCAAGTCCATTCGCTCTGCTGAATAGAACGGAGATACCGCAGATGGATCTTCCAATACATCAGACAAGTGCGCATTCTCATCGTCGCCTACAGGCGTTTCAAGAGAGAGTGCGCCTTTTGTGGAATCCAAGAGCAACGCCAACTTTTCTGCAGTCAGGTCAAGCACCTTTCCCAATTCTTCCAGCTTAGGTTCTCGCCCTAATTGAACAGCGAGCCGATCCCATGAACGCCGCACTCGCGTCATCGCATCACACACATGAACTGGGACTCGAACCGTTCGAGATTGATCCGCTAAGGCCCGCGTGATTCCCTGTCGAATCCACCAGGTAGCATAGGTACTAAATTTAAAGCCTCGCTGATATTCGAAACGATCAACAGCCCGCATCAGACCGATGTTGCCCTCCTGAATGAGGTCTAGTAAATCCATACCCCGATTCATATAACGTTTAGCCACGCTGACGACCAATCGTAAATTGGCCTCCAACATCGCTTGCTTCGTGAAATGAACACGACCTTTTGCTCGTTCTAATTGTCGAATCCTGATTAGAAAGTTTGCAAAAGGCATCCTTAGAAGATTCTCCTCCATATACCTCAAATTTGCTAAGGCTTCTTGATGACCACGTAATGGAATCGGATCTGTTGTCTCAACGTTCATGTCCTTGAATGCTATTGTTTCGCTGTTCAAGTCTAATTTCTGAAGGCCAATTTGGTGAACATCTTTCAGAGAAACGCCGAGTCGCGCCAACACTTCCTCAAGTTGTCGCTCAACAGATCGGATACGACTCTCGACTTGATGATAAAACTTTGGATGCCAATTCACCTCATCCAAACATTTCAAGAATCGCGTGTTGACTAATGAAGCTCTTTTCTCAGAAATATCCTTCTTACCGTTGCCATATTCCGAATCAGAATCAATAAGAGATTGAATACTTTGGCAGAGGTCATCGAGCTGCTGGATGACTCGTTGTCGAAATTCCTCATCTTCTTGTGCATCCAGAAGGTCGTTTTGTTCAACTTCCACTTCCTCATCCACCACCACTTCCTTATCCTTTTGGACAAGATGTTTGGCCAATATTTCCCCCTGACTAAGCAGGCCCCGTTGTTCTTTCAAAAACTCCAAGGTCATTGGCAAGACAAACAGCGCCTCTAACATGTATTCCTTCGCTTCCTCAATCTTTTTACACAGGGTCACTTCGCCAGCCCGGTCCAACAACAAGACCTGTCCAATCTCCTTCAGATAGAGCGGAAGCTCCCGGTCGGGTAAGCTCGCTGCACTGTCTCCAGTCAAGGTGTTTTTAGGGGATACTACCGACGAGCCCTGAGATCGTTTCCCTTTTGTAATCGCCCCATTCCACGAAGATTTTTGCGATGCAACCGTTGGGCTCATTCCTGTCTCCCTTCTATTGATGGTCGTAACAGCCTTGCTTGTCTCCGATGACAGCGCAGTAGAGTCATTCACTAAATATTTGCGCTCTCGACATACGCAGAGAAGCAAAGGAAATGCCATCCCTCTTTTTAACGCATACTTGAAAGATTGCTATCTGTTACAGCAGCCTGCTTCGTACTCGTGATGGAAAGAACATTGATTGTCGTATTAACAATATGAAAATCGTCGAGTCTGTTTACAGGAGAAAGAAATAGTCATCAGCAAAGAAGCTGTTTTCTGTTCAATCTATGATATTTTTTCGCGTTCTTTGTAATAATCTGTTAGCCAATCTGACAATACATCACCAACTCCGTTGAACCTGCGTATGACGACGTTCAACAGCAGCAACCTCAACATACGAACGAACAAGGAAAACCTTTCTTGGATTCATCACATGATTTTGGTACAGTCCGTTTCGTTTTCTATGAAGTCTTTTCGTGTTTCTGTAAAAGAATGGCTTCATGGAGACAAAACACAGCCCTATCCACTGAAATGCACATGCACGCTCAAACACCCTCATCAACAGACTCTCGACCTACAGGAAGACTCGTGCCCATATGGGTTGCGTTGATTCTCAGTCTTGCTCTCGGATTCAGTGGATGTGCGGGGAACGATCAATCAACCCATACGCTGGATAACCTCGAGAATGGAAACGAGCCTGCTGCTCTGGCGTCTGCAGAAGTAGCGCACAACAAAGATGAGGGATTTGAGGATGCACTCTTTGATCCCTTTGATGAGGACCTGGATGAGGAAAGAATTCTTGAGGAATATGACCCGTTTGAGCCAGTAAATTCTGCTGTTTTTGAATTCAATTACCAATTTGATAAATACCTCCTCAAACCAGCGGCAAAAGTTTATAATTTTTTCATTCCACCAGACGTCCAACTCAGCGTTGTCAATGTGTTTCAAAACGCCCGAGTTGTCCCTCGCCTGTTGAACAATCTGTTTCAGGCCAAGTTCCAGGGTGCTGGGATAGAAATAAGTCGCTTTCTGATTAATAGTACATTGGGAGTCGGAGGCCTGTTCGATCCTGCCAAAATCATGTTTGGCCTAGATACATCTCCTGAAGATCTCGGCCAAACATTAGGGAGCTATGGCGTCCCACCAGGACCCTATCTCGTCATGCCGTTCTATGGGCCCTTCACGTTGAGAGATGGATTTGGATTTATTGGAGATACCTTCCTTGATCCCTTTAATTGGCTCGTATTGCCTATTATAGAAATCGCTGATGCCCCTAGATTGGTTCAACATGATCCCACGATTAACTATGCTCGATTGGGTTTGACCGCAATCGAAAATGTGAATCTCCGCTCTTTGACGTTGAAAAGCTTTCAAGGGGTAGAAGAAGGGACCATAGATTTATATGGCGCGATTCGAAACGGCTATTTGCAACAACGACAAAGAGCGATTGAAGAATAAAGGGTTGTTTCATCACTCCAAAGCTCCATCGCGTTTGCATACAGCCTTTATTATCGATATCCATCTCCCCTCTCCTGAGCCTTCTCATCGAATTCTGCTTCAAGACAAAAAAACGAGAAGCGGGTATCATATGACAGATACTCCTCTGCCAAGGGCTTCCTCTTAAAATAACAATACGTTTTACAGAATGTTGCCGAGCTGACTCATCTATGTCACCATCATCTCAGCTTTCTGACCAATCCAATAGTCGGTTCCTCTTACCAGCGGCAGCATTCGTCATCGTGGTCGCGGGCATGCGAGCTGCTGAGCCTATTCTGGTTCCACTCTTAATCGCAGGATTTTTAGCCATACTCAGTGCGACCCCTATCCTTTGGTTAAGGGAAAAAGGGATTCCTGCGCCAGTTGCACTGTTTTTAGTCATTCTTGGCGTTCTAGGATTAGGTTTTGGTTTTATTGTGTTAATTGGCACGTCATTAGATGACTTTTCCGATGCCATTCCCCGATACCAAACGCAACTTACAGAAAAAATGGGACCTCTCCTTCTATGGGTTCAGGGACTGGGTTTTCAATTCAGCGAAGAGATGTTACTCAAATACATTGACCCCGGAGCGTCCATGCGTCTCGTGGGACGCATGCTGTCAGGCTTAGGAGGCATACTGGCCAATTCATTTCTCATACTCCTGACAGTCATTTTCATCTTGCTAGAAGCCTCAAGTTTTCCAAAAAAAATCCATGCCGCCTTTGGTGACCCGAAAGGCACGTTTTCGCAATTCAGCAAAGTCACTGATGCTGTGAACAATTACCTCGCCATCAAAACACTCTTGAGTTTGGCAACAGGGATTATCGTGGCGATTTGGGTAACCATGTTAGGTATCGACTTTCCTGTGATTTGGGGGCTCCTCGCTTTCCTCTTAAACTTCATTCCCAATTTGGGTTCGATCATCGCCGCCGTTCCGCCGGTTCTCCTCGGATATATTCAATTCGGTCTTGGACGAGCCCTCTTAGTTGCCGCTGGCTATGGCTTGGTAAATGTCATCTTCGGCAATATTGTGGAACCCAAACTGATGGGCCGAAAACTAGGCCTCTCAACACTGGTGGTGTTTCTGTCCTTGGTGTTTTGGGGATGGATTTGGGGACCTATCGGTATGTTGCTATCAGTGCCCATGACGATGATTGTCAAAATCGCACTAGAAAGCTCCCCCGCGACGTACGGGCTCAGTGTTCTGTTGGACTCTGAATCCTCTGTTGCCAGAGCTGCGGAACATAAGGAGCCGACATCAACCGTCTAAAATCAATTCCACCCGATGAGACTCTAAACAAGCACCCTCTCAACAACTCGCTAAGTCATCCACCGCTTATAGAGCCTGTCAATGATTTCACGGAAATAGTCCGTCTATGCTTGAGAAAAATTCTGGCATCAGTAGCTGAAGGGAATGGTCAAAAAAGTCATCCAGCAAGGCCACAGCCGTTTTGGCGCGCGGAGCGTACTTCCAGTATTTGAGCACGGAAAAATGGTGAGAACGCCGCTGGTGGCTTTTTTTCAACATTCCCCTATTTGTTTCAATTCGATTTCCGAAGTACCATGAGCCTCGTCACTGAGAGACGTCAAATAATGAGATCTCCACTCCAAAACCCCTATGGATAGGACACAATTTTCAAAAATCCTGCTCATCCAAGCATTGGAAGAATCTGATCCACAAGGGCAACATCTTCCTCTTTCCACGCGACATCATGCGACGCAACAAGCTAGAGACCAACACGATCCCGCATCCGATCATTCAACTGAAGCGACCCTGTCTTTTCTCACCACACGGTCAAATATCATGTGGGCGTTTGTACATAAGGCCTTTCCTGCCTTCGCTGAATCTTGGAAACACCTTCAGGTAAACATTCCCTCACTTCTGGTCGCCATCCCAGCCCTCATAGTAGGATTGCTCATCAACGGACTGGGAGAATCGCAACGGGTCAACTTACTCAACTTCCCCCTTCTTCTGTTGCTACTGTGGAATGTTGGAATCTACCTGTCTTCAGCACTGCTGCCATTTCTGAAAACCTCGGTGAAGACCACATGGTTAGACACGGCAGCGACGTGGGCATCCAAACGGGTGGGAATGTGGGGGCAACAATCCTGGCCCGCTGGGAAGCGATCAGATCCCTGGGCACAGGAAGCCGCAACACGATTCACGACACTATGGTGGCCACACGTACGACCGTTATGGACTGGACGCCTTCGCCAACTCCTCCACCTAGGAGCAGCCTGTATGGCTATGGGCATGATCCTAGGTATGTATACTCGAGGT
>JAJDBS010000198.1 GCA_029261235.1 Nitrospirales bacterium | reverse complement strand
TGAAGGATATTTGGAACATTATACAGAACGAAAGATTGTTGATCATTTCAGGAAGTTCTCTGTCTATATCACGCTAGCGGCAAAGGAAAAATCAAAATCTACAGCCACGGTCCAATGGTGGCATCTTGTGCTCAATCCATTCGTGACATTTCTAAAGAAATATTGCGTGAAGCAGGGCTTTAGAGATGGTATCCGCGGGATCATTTTTGCTGGGTTTGCGAGTATGTATACCTTTGGGAAATATGCCAAGCTTTTTGAGTCGCGATGTCCTCCTCACAATAAGTGATACGAAACATGCTCCTACTTATTCGCAATTGATCAATTTTTAGAACTCGAGAGCGAGTCTTTCTTAAGAAAACATGTGAAGATTGTTATTTCGGCTTGGCATTTGAAGAATAGGAATGTGGGTATTGGAAGATATACCTATCATCTTATTGAGAAACTTGCGCGAGTTGATCATGCTAATCAGTATGAGATTTTGATTCCAGCCGAGTCCCATGATTTTCAGTCGTCGCCTAATGTTCGGTATCGGTTGATTCGCCTTCCTGTTTTTAAGCGACGTGTCTGGGAACAACTGGCCCCACTGGTGGTTGGGAATTACGATCTACTCCATTTTCCCTATGATTCTTGTATTGGCATGAAGCGAGGGAAATTCGTTGTCACGTTACATGATGCTAAGCCAATCCTGTTTCCCTCAAAATCGAATCGGCGAAATTGGAAGCAAAGGCTCAAGGACATGATTGCGCCGAATCCTCTTGAAAAAATCGATCATGTCGTCACGGTCTCTGAATGTTCTCGTAGAGATTTGATGGAACAGATGGGAATTCCTGAGGATCGAATTACTGTAATCCATCAGGGCGTCGATTTAGAGAAATTTTCTCCTTCTACAGCATCGCCGGTGAAGCGTTTCGAGTTTACACCCTATGTGCTGTGTGTCGCAGGCACAGATCCTACGAAGAACGTCAGGAGTCTTATTGAGGCGTTTTCCAAGCTACGACCGGAAATTCGAAGTCAACATCACCTGGTCTTGGTTGGTGATGTTCAGAAGAACAAGGAATTGCAACAATGTGTGCAAGAACAGGGGATTGCAGACCGGACGGTCTTCACGGGCGTCGTCTCGGATACACAGTTAGCAGAGTTCTATCAACATGCCTCAGTATTTGTGTTCCCGTCTCTCTATGAAGGATTTGGCTTGCCGGTGCTAGAAGCTATGGCCTGCGGCTGTCCAGTGATTACCTCCAATACGTCTTCCCTGCCTGAAGTCGTAGGAGGAGCGGGCATGCTTGTGAATCCTCGTGATCGAGAAGAACTAATTGAGGCGATGACGAAAGTGTTAACGGATGCTGTATTGGCTGGAACTCTATGCAAAAGCGGTAGAGAACAGGCCGAAAAATTTTCCTGGGAAAAAACCGCAAGAGCCACGGTAGATTTGTATGAGAGAATTGGACATAGTTGATCTTAGTTTTGGTAAATGACTAGAACTGGTTTCATGCTCACTGGCCAGCTTAATATTCCCCGGAAGTCCGTCATATCTTTTCTGAAGACGCTTGGTATCAAGAGCTGATGGGAATGTTCAAAAAAGGTATCCAGCAAGGCCGCAGCCATCTTGGCGCGCGGAGCGTACGGGTAGTACGTGAGCACGACAAAAAGGCAAGAACGCCGCTGGTGGATTTTTTCAACATTCCCCTAAAGGACGAATGAGTGTTCCTCGCCGAATAGGGTTTGATGCTGGACCTGCGCATGCCACCTATAGCGGAATTGGACAATATGTCCGACAACTATTCCCTGCCATGTATCGGCTCAATTCATCCATAGACTGGGTCGGATTTTCTTCAACCAACCAGACGACTCATCCGAATGGATTGGAATCCATAGATTCACTCACATTCAAATCATCTGAATCACGCTGGCTGCCGCGTTGGATGGGACATTCCCCTGAATCCTTAGATCTTTTTCATGGCACCAATTTCAAAGCTCGTAATTATGGTCAAAAAAAGACTGTCTTGACCATTCATGATTTATGGCTGGATCGACATCCTGCTTTTTCTAAAAAGTTGTTTGGGCAAGGAATCTCTTCCTGGAAGACTCGCCGCGGTGCCATTCGGGCAGAAAAAATTATTGCGGTGTCTGAATTTTCGAAACATGAAATTCATGAAGTCTTTGGCATTCCATTAGATAAGATCACCGTGATTTACCATGGCTGTTCCAGTGAGATGTTCCCAGACAATGATGAGACCAGGTGGGTTGATGCGCGCGCGCGATTGGGATTGTCTGACCGTCCGTTTATCTTATTTGTGGGTGGAGCCGAACCACGAAAAAATCACCGAGTGCTGTTTGAGGCGTTTGCGCAATGTCCAAGCCTGGCAAGGGAATGTTCGTTGGTTGTCGTTGGTGATGAAAGTGTCAGAGACGAAAGTCTTCGTCACACGG
The DNA here is from genome assembly GCA_029261235.1 of Nitrospirales bacterium. Classification (GTDB taxonomy): domain Bacteria; phylum Nitrospirota; class Nitrospiria; order Nitrospirales; family UBA8639; genus Nitrospira_E. Next base: position 2,824 of record JAJDBS010000198.1, on the reverse strand, counting down.
CTCAGGCCTTAGGGATTTCAGGGAATGTCCAGTGTCCTGGCTCGCTCTCCACTGCCGATCTTCGGGTGGTCTATTCACATGCGTCGGTTTTGGTCTACCCGTCGCTCTATGAAGGTTTTGGTATTCCTTTGCTTGAAGCCATGGCCTGTGGAACTCCCATTATCACAGGGCAGGAAACAGCTTTGCCGGAAGTGGCAGGCAATGCTGCTTTGTATGTGAACGTTCAAGATCCAGAACAGTTGGGGGCAATGTTAGAGCAATTGCTCAATGATTCCGAACGTATGGAACAATTACGGAATAATGGATTCAAGAGAGTGCAGCAATTTACCTGGGAGAAAGCTGCTAGAGAAACCTTAGGAGTCTATCAAGAATTTTATTGAGGGAAAGAATATCCCCAAAAATCTATGCGATACATTTTGAGGTCTTGGGTCTGTTGGGTAAGTTTGGTAGCCATCGGAGTGGTGTGGGGATTCCCACGTTTTCCTTATTATCAAGGCTGGATTCCTTATGGATACGAGTTAGGGGGAACGGCGTTAGTACTGTTGTATCTCTCTTTTGGAATGGGAAGTTTGGGAATGTATGGACTTATTGCTGGATTGAATCGCTGGGGAGCCACTGTTTCCCAAAACTGGAAGATTATCCGAATTGGATTCACTTCGATTGTCTTGGCTTCAGGGTTCATGTGGTCTTATATGAAATTGATGAGTCTGACTCTGAAGCTACAATAGAGGAAATATGTCGGTTGCTCGCCCTGTTTTATACCTTGAATCGAACCGAGACGTTCATCTTTCTGATGCACGTTGTTTGTATCATTTTTCACAGGCGGTAATTGTTGTAGCTATAGGGATAGTTCTCGCGAAGTGGGCAACTGGAATCCCGGAGTGGCGAGATGTCATTGCCACCGAAAATGGGCCAGTGGAACGACTAAGTGCGGCGGTCTGGTTTATGGGGTGTATTTGGTGCCTAGGATCTGCGTATTCTCAACGGGATCTGGCGATTGAATGGCTGAGTGTTGCCATGTTTCTTCTGCTGTTTGGCCTTAGAGAATTAGATGCTCATGTGTGGGCGACTGGTTGGAACCTGGATAAGTTAGCCAATTATTGGAATCCTCAATACTCATTGCAAGAGCGGGTGCTTGTAATGGGATTATTATTTTTTCTCTCTTTGATTGTTGGATGGATACTCCGTTATCGATTGTGCAAAGCAGGCAGAAGGGCTTGGAGCGAAGGTGAAGCCTGGTTCAATCATCTATTGTTGGGCTTGGGATTGTTGGCCCTCTGTTTAACCCTAGATAAAGTGGGGCCCTATGGTTTGTTATTTTTTGAAATAAGTGATTCGGGACAAATATTTTTAATGATGATTGAAGAGTTCTTAGAATTGGTTCTATCCGTATTTGCCTTGGTGTCGCTGTGGCCATACTTGGAGCAGGCCCTTCTTTGCCCTGAATAGCCTGTGCAGAATATATTGGAACCTATTGTCGTATGTGTTCTTGCATGGGGTTTTTGATATGCGGTGAGAAAGGTTCCATGCTTGAGATTCGATGAAGAATATTTTACTGATTAAACTTCGATATCTAGGAGATGTCGTCCTCTGTACACCGCTGCTGCCCCTCGTACGCAAGCGATTCCCTGGGGCCACGATCACATTTTTAGTCAATCCTGGAGCAGCGGAAGTCCTGGAGGGTAATCCTTATCTGGATGCGGTCTGGGAGTTGCCTCGTCAATCTTGGTGGCAACAACTCAAATTTATTCAGCAGATTCGAGCAAGAGATTTCGATGTGGTCATCGATTTAACTGACGGAGATCGACCGGCTTTTCTTGCATGGGTAACCGGTGCACCTGTTCGATTGGGGTATAACCGAGAGAAACGTTGGCGAGGAAAATTGTATACCCAAGTGTTACCTTCGGAGTATGGCACCATGCATATGGTGGATTATCATGGACAGGCGTTAGTTGGCTTGGGCATTCACGAATCTGTTGGAGAGCCGGAGGTGTTCGTACGGTCCGAGGATAGCCACCCAGACAAGGATAGAATGAGTCAGGTCTCAAGCAATGGTCAACCGATCGTACTCTTACATCCAACAGCGAGATACGAGAATAAAACCTGGCCTTTAGAACGCTTTTCTCAGATCGCTGATTGGTTGAGTGAGCAGGGGATACGCGTCGCGTTGATTGGAAGCGCACAGGATATTCTGATTGGCCAGGAAATCCTGAATTTAACTACGCACAAGCCAGAGAATCTGATGGGCAAGACATCCCTTTCACAACTAGCCGCGCTGATGAAGCAAAGTCAGTTGTTGATTGGTAATGACGGTGGGCCTATGCATTTGGCTGCAGCGGTTGGGTGTCCGGTTGTAGGATTATTCGGTCCGACCGATCCTGCTGTCTGGGGGCCACGAGGCTCGAAAGTAAAGGTCATTTACAAAGGTCTAGATTGTGAGAAATGTTTTTACGCAGAATGTTTGCGAGGGGAAGAAAGCTGTCTGCGCCAAATATCAGTAGAAGAAGTCTGCCAAGCCGCTCTGTCTCTCCTGCCATCCCTCAACAAGGGAAAGAAGGATGTTTGTGAGTAGTGAAAAGTTAGGAGCCAGGAGTGGGCGGAAAGTATCAGAGGGTTTTTCTCCTCACTACTGACCCCTTACTCCTTACTGGTTCAAGGAAAGACAGGGAGTGGAGAGTATACAAGATCATGTCCGACCAGTTCCTTAAACCACTGTTCCGTTTTTTCATGAGAGAGCGGATGTTGGTTCAGTCGTATCTCCAAGCGAAATTGTCCTTCTGAGCCAACGAGCCCGACAATAGCAGAAGCATCAATCCCTTCCGGC
>JAJDBS010000197.1 GCA_029261235.1 Nitrospirales bacterium | reverse complement strand
AAGTCAGTCGTGTCTATGCTCATGTGCCTTTATTCTCAATTAGCGGAACTAAATATGATACATCAAGCTGCGCTGGGATTCGAGCTTTTGATGTTGCTCAACTAAAGATTGGAGTGAAATCACGCGAAGAACCGCTTGTTCCGCTTCCTGGACCTGCGCCCAAATATTGGAAAGTATCATATTGGAAGCCCCTCGCGCCTCACCTTTCCCCGTTGATCCATTTGTTGTCGAAATCGGAGTCTCCGCGGCATTCATCGAATTCACCAGTTCAGCCAACGTGATTTCATTGGGATCTTGGACTAGGCTATAGCCTCCCTGAGCACCCCGGAGACTACGTACAATCCCTGCCTGCTTCAGTCCTTGGAGAATTTGCTCAATAAACCGAGCTGGAATTCCCTGCCGCGTGGCTATGGTCTTAGCATGAAGAGGCGTAGACCGATCATGGCGAGCAAGTTCAATCGTCGCCATAATGGCGTATGTCACTTTAATCGGAAGTCGGTTCATGGCTCAATCCATACTAAATCGATAGGAATAATATATTTATACTACATGATCAAAAATTGTCAAGAATTTGAAAGGGAAACTTACTGAAAACATCTATGGAGGTCCGTTCACAAAGGACAAGGGCTAATGGCCTATTGCATCAAGAATGGTGCACCCATGCATTTCGGGATAAGGATCCAAATCACGCGAAGCCCAGTCCTCCCTCATTCATGTTGCAGGAAAAACAAACCGATATTCTAGGGAAAGACCCTTGAAAATCCCACTATTTTCCCCATGAAAGTCGAACCATGCCTGACACTAAAGACATTGCTGATCTCCTAGTAGACGTTCAAAGAATTGTTGATGGATTGCGGAAAGAGAAAGCTGATGTGCTCGGTCAGGTGAATAGCCTTGAATTGCAACTATCCTTGGTTAAGGAAGAGAGAACCAAAGACGTCCAAAAATTAGAAAACAGCAATGCACAATTGACGAAAGAATTGCAGGATACGAAAGACCGCCTGACTGATCAATTACAAGAAACGCAGCACAAACTCGACGGATATCATCCTGAATTACAAAGCCTCCAGGATGATTTGCAGAATGCCGAATTGCAGAACAATTTATTGGAGATCGAACTGACCAAGAAAAACGAAGAAATCCAAACCTTAGAAGCTCGCCTTGATGCCTTTACTTCTCTGGCCTTGTCTGCAATACCCGCAGAAAAATCCATCGCATAAATTTCCCCCCATCCAACCCTCTTTCTAGAATCTCCCGCATCATTTACGCTATTTGTTTACTTATGCACATGAATGAGGCGCTTAGTCGTGACCAGTTCGTGCAGAGGAAGATGATCCCTCTCTCCCCTTGAAATGGCATTTCAGAAAAAAGAGGAACTCCTCACTTGAAACATTGTAGAATGGCCTACCGAAAATCGTAGAAATATCGAATCGAACTGACCATCATTCATAAAAACTCGATGTTTATCGAGCCATGCATTTTACGCGTTCATCAAAAGGAGGTTCTCATGCCGCCAAAGACCCAATCGGACAAGGGAAGTAATCCAACCTCTGGTCCAGCAAAAAAATCGGCTAAGGCCAAAATCTCACCAAAGAAAACGCCCACAACGAAAACGAAATCATCAGTGGCCAAGAAGAGCGCATCCATCCCTACAAAAGAAAAAGGGCCCGTTGTGACGAGTGGGCTCAAAGTTGGCAGTCGTGCGCCAGTCTTTTCTTTGCCCAATGAGAAAGGGCAGGTCGTGAAATTGTCGGAGTTGCAAGGGAAAAAGGTTGTGCTCTTCTTTTATCCCAAAGATGATACGTCCGGGTGCACGAAGGAGGCCTGCTCTTTCCGAGACGGGTTACCGGCCATTCGCAAAAAAGGGGCTGTAGTTTTGGGGGTCAGTGCCGACTCTGTCGTTTCTCATCAAAAGTTTTCTAACAAATACGATTTTAATTTTCCGTTGTTAAGCGATGAATCCAAAGCCATGATTCAGGCGTATGGCGTATGGAAAGAAAAATCCATGTATGGTCGAAAGTACATGGGGATTGAACGGACCACCGTGCTGATAGCCAAAGATGGCACCATTAGCCATGTGTTCCCCAAGGTAAAAGTCGATGGCCATTATGACGAGGTTTTAGAAGCTTTGGGGTAAACCCAAGTCACGCGAGAGAGTTGAAAGGTTCGTAGCCTTGACTTTTCCTCAGCACAGGCATCAAAATTTCCTACTCCCTCTACATTCTCATATTTATTCTATTCAGGCTTTCACTATTTAAAGGAGGTGTAGGATGAGACATCTATTTGCTGTATTGTTAACCGGAATTTTCTTATTGGGAGTCAGCTCTGTGGGCTCTGCTCTTGATCTCGGCACGGATAAAGGAAGGGTCAAAAATGCCGAGTCGAGGCTGGAAAATATGACGACTGAAGCGGAAGACAAGGTAAAGGAAGCGAAGGGTGAAGCGAAAAAACAAAGCAGAGGGGAAGAAATTCAATCGAAGACGAAAGAAAAAATCAATGATAAGATTGAGGACATGAAAAGTGGTTTCTCCACAAGAAATCACTAACCCTCTACTTCTCGCTTAAGGCAAGAGACATCTTCAAGAGAAGGGCCTGTGTGGGATGCTCCCTACACAGGCTCTTTTTTTATTATCGTGTTACTCCTCTTGTCTCTTAGTACACCTCAGCGGTTTTCAGAGTGCATTTTTTTTCCAAGAGAAAGATATTTGCTACGCCTCTGGTGATATCCGTTCGTGTTCATCCCCAATCTGAGAAAAACTTTGCTCCCCCAAGATCGCATTGGGATTGAGATAATACTTGAATTCAAGAAGGTTCTGGGACGGGTCTTTGAGGAAAAAAGAAAGATGTTCGATGGGTTTACCTGAGAAGCGGCGTTGAGGCTCACGAAAAAACGTTAATTGCTTCTTCTTGGCTCGATCTCGCAATTGCGTCCACTCGTCTTCTGTTTCACATACCAGTCCAAAATGCCTTGGGTAAATATTTTTTTGAGGTAACCCCAAGTCTTCTGTAACTTGAGCCACGAGTTGATGCCCATGAAAATCTAGCATGATGGCGACCGCTGATTGCCGTCCGATGCGACATCCTAAGCCATCAGCATAAAACGCTTTGGTGGATTCGATATCTCGAACAGGGAAAGAAAGATGAAAAATTGAAGTATGCATCGTCATTGCCTCAAGCGTATGTTTAGCGCAATTTCTCTCTTTGAGCAACTAGTGGTTTTGTGTATATGAAGCGAAAGGTATTTTAATGAATTTCCGCCGAGGATGACTCTTCCTGTGCGGTCCATGTGCGGGATGCATACCAAGCAGCTCACGCCTCGTTGAGCAGAATGACTCCAAACCAGGCCAGAATTTCGGCAATTCGTTACGGTTTACTAAAAACCCTATGGATGATGAGAGCATCTATCCCATAGAGCCGTCAGCGCGACTCAAATGTCTCGAAAGAGGCAGGGATACACGTATCTGAGGATATCTCTCAGCCTGAAAAGATATACATGGTAGGAACAGGCGCTTACCAAACGAGAATGCAAAGGTGGCCTATACTGACTGTGCGGTCTTCATGGATTCATATGTGGAACAGCGATTTCCACCATGTGTCTTGGAGTAATAGACAGCTTCATCAGAATGGCGAAGTAGTTCTTGGACCGAAGAATATGGATGTTCTGGTGTATGGGTAGCCAGCCCCAGGGAAATAGTCACGGTAAGGCTTTGGTCTTTGGAAATTTCATGTTGGGCATTACGGAAAGCTTCCAGGATTCGCTCACTCACCATTTCAGCTCCTGAACGTGATGATTTGGTCAGTACCAGTACAAACTCTTCCCCACCGAATCGTCCAACCTTGTCTGTCCCACGAAGGCTGGTGAGAAGAAGACGAGCTGCAGATTGAAGGACCAGATCTCCGGCCTGATGGCCATAGGTGTCATTCACCGATTTAAATTTATCGAGGTCTCCGAAAATCAGGGTTAAGCATTCCCCGTCCGCTACGGCTCGCTCGAAAGACGTTTCCATGCATGAATCAAGATGCGCTCTCGTGAGTGTTCCCGTTAAGGCATCGTGACGGTTCGTTTCTTTTAAATGAGAAAACTGTTCTTCCATGTTGACCGTATCGATTTTGAGCTGTTCAACCTGTTGCAGCGCTTGGAGATTTCTCATTAACAATGATTCTCGTGCATGTTCTAGAATACTTTGAGGATCGTTCCAGGTCTGCAAGTTGGTTTCAAATATTTTTTCGGTATCGGGCAGGCGTTCTTTGACTGTTTCGAGAATATCCATGAGTGCTTCGGGTGACAGTTGCAACAACGTGCTGGCTTGCTGTTTCACGCTTTGCAGGTATGTATCATCGATTTCCCTTAAAAATATTTCTGCAATCATGCCAGAGAGCGTGACGCAATGCGTGAAAGTTGCTCGTTCGTCTTCGATCGGTATACGAGTAGGGTCATCACTACCAGCGACGGCCACGCGTAAACGATCAGGGAGGTTCCACTGCGTCAAGAGCCAGCTACCCACGGCCCCATGAGTAAGACCGAGCGACAGTTCCTCATATGCGATCAAACTGGCATGATTACTTTGTTGTCCTGTATGAGCGAGATAGAGATCTGGGAACACTTGATCCAATGCCAGCATGCCTAAATCTTGTAGTAAGCCAGCAAGATACAATTCTTCGATTTCTATCACTTCGCAAACCTTCCCAATGACCTGACATGCAATGCCAGACATCAGGGCTCGTTTCCAATAGAGATCGTAATCTAGCCCCGCTCCTTTGGTTGATTGAAGTGCTGGGATTAAGGAAAATGATAAGGCCAACGAAATGGTAGCATTGAGCCCAATCACCATGAGCGCTTGCTGAAGATTTTCGATTTTTTTGGCGTACGAATAGACCGGAGAATTCGCAATCCGCAGAATCTTACTGGTCAGTGCGGGATCACAAGTCAGCTGTTGAACAATTTTCTTGAAATCAACATCAGGATCGTTCGCGAGTTGAATGATTTTAATTGCGATAGCCGGAGGGCTAGGAAGATTCGGGCAAGATTTGAGTTTTTCTTCCAGTTCTCGTTCCATAGATAATGCTGCTTCTCTAGCAGAGCCTTGTTCAAATTACTTTGAACGGCCACGCTCCCCAATGGATTATCACCCTCCTCGTAGACAGGGGTTGGATAAACGAGGATGTCTCGTGAGTTTCCTCTAAATATTTCGGTACAATTTTGCCCAATCTGAAGCCAGATGGATAACAGCCTGCTGATTTCTTGATGTTTTTTCCAGTGGCTGCTGACAATGATGTATTTTGACTATACTGACATCGCGTAGCTCGGGCTCAAGCAATCTCCCATATGTTCAATGGAAGATGATTTTGTTGGCCTGTGGTGAAGGGGAATCTTGGAAACGATCAAGATCTAATCGAACAAAACCCAATCCAGCCACACATAATTCGAAGTTGGTCGATAAGCTCTGGAAAAGCGAGGGTGGGTTTTTGGCTTGAGGATCTTGGTGTTCCGCGACGATACCATACGATCGCTTGCCAGCTTTAACGTAGTCCACTAAGAAATCTTTGTGGTGGATTAACCCGGAACATTTAATTCGACGGCAATACTCAGGGAACACTCCGGCCAGAAACAACGTCAAATCGCCGATATGCCGATGAATGTCACATTCTTTTTCTGCGGATGTCTGCTGGCTATGGGCTTCCGCTTCATAGAGCAATTCGACGACCGTTTCGACGGGTTCACCCTCATGATTGGCAATGCGGGAGAGTTGATCTGTATGGATGAATTCAAGAAGAAGGTTGGCGACATAGTCCGTGACTTGAAAGTCAGGCCAGCCGAGGGATTCGGAAAAATTTCGTTCAGTCAATCGACCAAATAACTGCTTCAGCGGATGGTGATCAGGGATTGGCGTCATCAAGCTCCCCCCTCCTCTTCTCCGGTTCAGTGTTTTCTATACGTACCCCATTACCTAGTCCTATCGGCCCATGCTTCAGCGGTCTTAACGTGTTTCTTTTTTTTCTTCCCTTTCATTCTTTACAAAGTGTGAATGCTTCGTCATTTAGCATAGTCATGATTTATGTACATTCTCTCCTGAAATGTCCTTATTGAGGAGACCTTTTAGGAAGTTTTTGCAGCACCATGAGTTTTATATGCACCAATTCATCCGAACGCAAGAAGTGATGGACCCCAAAGTATGCGATTGCACTTCCGCCAAGGGTTAGAAACAACCATCCCATTTTTTGCGGACCTTGCCCGACTTCCTGCCATACGGGAAGTGAGGCCATCCAAGCACAGAGTCCAATCACGGGTAGCAGCGCAATTCCTGTCCGAGACAGGGACGCGGCTAATATTGGCCATAATAACCCGTGGAGACGTCGTCCTAAGATGATGGCGAGGATGAGGGTGTGGCCTATGGCCGCCAGCGCGGCAGCCAGGGCCAGTCCTGTATGTCCTAGTGGAGTCATGAGCCACAGGGATAATCCAATATTGATTACGACGGATACAATGGCCACTGCAGCGGGAGTTCGCGTGTCCTGCAATGAATAAAAGGCCATGGCCAAAATTCGATAACTCGCAAAGGCCCATAAGCCCACAGAAAATCCTAGTAAAGCTGAAGCGGTGCCAATAGTATCTAACGCGGAAAAGGCTCCATGTTCAAAGAAGAGATGAATAATCGGTGTTCTCAGTAACATAAGTCCAACCATTGAGGGCAAGATGATAAAAAATACCATCCGTAACCCAAAGTTGACCGTGGCTCGCAGCTCATCTTGCGAGCCAGTTGCTGCCTGTTTGGCTAAACTCGGCAAGATCGCAGTGGCCATCGCCACACCAAAAATGCCTAATGGAAATTGAATCAGCCGCATGGCGTAGAACAAATAGGTTGGACCACCCTCAAAATAGGACGCTAAGATGGTGCTAATCGTTAAATTGATTTGAGTAACGGCTAAACCCAACAGTGTTGGAATGAGCAAGACACCCATTCTTTTCACGCCAGGATGGGTCGGATGGAAATTCCACGAAAGTAAGAATCCCTTCTTGTGTAACGCAGGGAGTTGCATGAGAAACTGCGCCAATCCTCCCACCACAATTCCGATGGCGACAGCGAGAATCGGTTGATCAAACATTGGGGAGATGGCTAAAGCAAAGACAATGACGCAGACATTGAAGAAAACCGGAGCTAAGGCTGGAATGGCGAACGAACGAAGCGAGTTGAGGATCCCCATGGCGAGGGCAGCCAAGCTCACAAAGAGTAGGTAGGGGAACATGATTTGGGTCAGCAATGCGGTGGAAGCTAATTGTGCCGCATCCTCATGGAGACCGGGTGCCAATAACCAGACAAGACTTGGGGCCGCTAGAATGCCGAGAAGGGTGACCAATGTGACTAGGGTGAGAAGTGTGGTAAACGCCGCGCTGGCAAGCTCCCAGGCTTCTTGCTTAGAGCGCGTGGAATGATATTCGGTAAACACCGGGATAAATGCTGAGGACATGGAGCCTTCAGCAAACAGTTCCCGCAGTAGGTTTGGGATGCGATAGGCGATGTAAAAAGCATCGGCGGCAGCATTGGCTCCGAACAAATTAGCCAAGATTATGTCGCGAATAAATCCCAGAATGCGGCTACACAAGGTGGCGGCCCCGATCAAACCTGCCGCTCGGCTGATCTGTTGGGTCTCAGCTTGTGGCTCTTGAGGAGACACTGATCCTGATGGAGGTGAAGGGGATTGAGTCATCCGAAGGGAAATATTACTGAATTGCGAGAATGAATTCCATATTGTACAGCTTGAGAATTACCGGTGGAGATAGGACATGTAAGAGAAATAATTGTTTCCTGAAACGATCATCATGCCGTGAATTGACACCCTGAAGATCATGCTTTAGCATCATTTCCCTTTTGTTCCTGATATAAATCTCATATGACACCCTCACCTTCTTCCCAATCTCCTAGTCCTATTAGCCTACCACGATGGTGGTGTTTTGCGACGGCCTTTACCACAGGAGCTGTTGTGATGGGCTTAGAAATTGTTGGGAGCCGCTTGCTCGCCCCGGTGTTTGGCAGTTCAGTGTTTGTCTGGGGAGCGCTCATCGGTGTCGTGTTAGCAGCGATGAGTACTGGGTACGCAGCAGGGGGTTGGTTGGCTGATCGATATCTACCCCAACGAGTCTTAGCCTGGCTGTTATTGGCGTCTGGAGGCTGGACATTACTGTTGGCCTGGGCAGGACAGCCGGTCGTATTCCAAGTCTTTCAATGGGTTCAAGACCCGCGCTGGGGTCCCTGCTTTGCAGCCAGTGCACTATTAGCAATTCCGGCTTTTGGGTTGAGTGGTGTCTTGCCAGCGTTGTTGCGTTTAGCAATTGCAGATATGGGACATCTTGGGCGGCATACAGGTGCCATGATCGCAGTCTCTACGCTGGGAAGCCTGGTTGGGACATGGGGGACATCATTTTTCTTACTCACCTGGATAGGCAGTACAACATTGGTGGCCATGTTAGGCGTGGTGCTGATGGTTCTAGGAGTCATTTGGACTCTGCAATCTCGACTGTTCAGTCCTCTGCTTCAAGTCGCACTGCTTGTCATTGTTGGAGGAATCACGTGGATGGGGTTTCATCCCGTGATCATCTTGCCACCGGCCATTCACCAGGAAGATAGCCCATACCAGCAAGTCCGGGTGAGTGAGAACGACGTATTTCGATATCTCATTTTAAATAATACGTTTCATGCCGTCATGTGGAAAGCTGAACCGACGTTTTTGGCTCTGCCCTATAGCCAGGTCATGATGGGTGTGTTGCCAATAATGGAGAAACCGACACGGGGATTAATTTTGGGACATGGCGGTGGGTCTCTTGCCAAGTGGCTGGCTGCATATTGGCCTGACTTGGAATTAGATGTGGTGGAGATGGACCCATCAGTCGTCAATGCTGCTGCCCAATATTTTGACTATACACCACCGGCCAATCACCATGTGGTGGTCCAAGATGCACGGACGTTTCTCCGCAACAACCCGACTCGCTATGATGTTGTGTGGGTGGATGTATTTGCCAGACATTTGATTCCCTTCCATGTGACAACCCAAGAATTTTTTCAAGAATTACGAGCCCATGTGAATCCTGATGGCGCCATTGCCGTGAATTTGGCCTCTTCAGATGCCCCTGCGAATGTTCGTCGCGCCGAAGCCGTCTTCACGACGATGGGTTTGGAGTTTGACAACATTACCACCTACGGTGTGGAAGGTCCCGATTGGCTGAAAATCAAAGAAGGCTCCGTCAACCTCATCTTTTTTGCCGGCAAGCCTGTGGAAACCATGCGATTGCCTCAATTTATCGATCGGCTGACGCGATCGATGAATCGTCAGCAATTCCCGATTGAAGGGTTGGAGTTCTTCCTGTCCCATGACCCCGTGTCATTGAAGCCTGGACAAATCCTTACCGACGACTTTTCCCCGCTAGATTTACTTCAAGGTGAAGCGTAGTATCACGCGGGTTAAGAGCCAATCCTTTCCATCCGAAATGTGCACATGAGCCCCTGGGGCTATCCTCTGCACCACACCAGATGGAAAGCTGATCATTAGAAAGGGTTGATGTATGTGGCCACGAATTCTTCCATTTGCCGCCTATATGGGGTTCATTGGAATCAGTAGCCTGATCCCTGCTGATTCTGGAGCTGACATTTGGCTGTATCCTATTAAAACAGTCGTCGTCCTAGGCCTACTCGTCTACTTCTGGTCGTCGTATCAAGAATTGCAAGATCCCATTTTTTCGAATGCCAAGGAGGCTGGATTAGGCATTGGCGTCGGCATATTAGTGTACGTCCTGTGGGTCCGGATGGATTGGTCGTGGGCGATTCAAGGCGAGATGACCGGCTACAATCCGTTTGAAGAGGGCACCGGAATAGGATGGGGACTTGCTGCCATCAGGATTTTTGGGGCATCAATTGTTGTCCCTCTCATGGAAGAACTCTTCTGGCGATCATTTTTGATTCGCTGGGTCGTCAATCCTGATTTTGAAAAAGTGGCCTTTGGGACATTTACCGTGGCCTCGTTTGGTGCAACAGTTTTGCTATTTGGCCTAGAGCATAACTTGTGGTTGGCTGGAATGATGGCCGGGATTGTGTATAATTGCCTGTATTATCAAACGCGACGGCTATGGCCTTGTGTTGTCGCCCACGCCACAACAAACTTTCTTCTGGGGATCCATGTTCTCGCCACGAACGAATGGCAATGGTGGTAAAAAAAGAGAAGGGGAGAAAGAAATCCCCCGATCAACTAGTGATCAGGGGATAAGAGGATATTCCTTATCTCTAAGCCTGGACGACGACTTTTGGCCAGAACTTATAGCGGATTTGTGGGAGCTGAGCCCCATCAAAATTCGGAATGTCATAGAGACAACGATCAATAGTGGCTATTTCATCATGAGTGAATTCAAATACCTTCCGGGTTTTCCAGAATTGATCCAGCGTGAAATAATCATTCGTCGCCGGTTTTTCGTTCACTAAATCTTGAAGTTGCTGAAACACCGGGGTATCCACTCCGGGGACTCGTCCATTATTACGAGTGACGCACCATTTTATTATTTCAGCGACGCCATACACACTCAATTCAATTTTTTCTTTTTCCACGGCCATATTCTCCTCCTTCAGAAACACGACAGATTCATACCTAAAAATTCTATACCATAAAGGCCTAATACTCTGCTAGTAGGAGGCCTGTTTTTGTGAATGATCCCTTCAGAAATAAGGCCTAATATACAGGAAAATACAGTAATTCCAACGCATATGCGAACCTGAGCTCTGAATCATAGAGAAGCCAGCCTACTGATTGTCCGAGTTCCTGCATCAATCTCCATGGATACACAGTCTCAAGCCTTTTCCAAAAGAACCGAAGCATAGTTTTTGATCCGGCATTGCGGTTGTGCGCTCTCAAGATTTCGTGAGCGAACCACAGACAGATTTTGCGGGAAAGAGGCAAACATGCTAGGCTATTCTCATCCTGTTTTGTTGTTGTTTGACCATCAATAGCCATCGTTAACGGATTTCGTTTTTACTTCTCAATTTCCATCACAGGCAGTGTGTTGTCAGTAATATTATGGTGCAAGACACCTTGCTATTCTATTCACATGCAGCACATCAGACCCCTTGATTTTTCTAGAGGAACCAGCTCGTCATGACTGACTTTGCGCATCGCCATATTGGCTCGACAGACGGCCAGATTCAAGAAATGTTAGGGACTTTAGGACTGGCTTCGCTTGACGCACTCGTCCAAGCCACCGTCCCAGAAAAAATCCGTATCTCAGAACCATTAAATCTGCCCTCAGCGCAATCCGAAGAAGTCATGCTTGAGCAGTTGCGTCAAATAGCGACACACAATCGGGTACAACGATCGTTCATCGGGATGGGGTACTATGGCTGTCTCACCCCTCCTGTGATTGCCAGAAATATCCTAGAAAATCCAGCCTGGTATACACAATACACACCCTATCAAGCCGAAATCGCGCAGGGGCGTCTTGAAGCGTTACTCAATTTCCAAACAATGGTGGCTGATCTGACGGGTCTTCCGCTGGCCAATGCTTCACTGTTGGACGAGGCCACCGCCGCGGCAGAAGCGATGAGCATGTGTCGCGTCCTCAGTAAATCGAAAGGTGACACATTTTTTGTGGCCGAAGACTGTCACCCTCAAACGCTGGCAGTCTTGCACACCCGCGCCCAGCCTTTGAATATTACAATCGAAGTTGGCAATCCAGATATCCTTGAATTTAGACCAGACCACATGTTTGGCGTACTCCTTTCCTATCCTTCAACGGATGGCGCATTGCGATCGTATAAGTCGTTGGCAGCAAAAGCCCATGAAGCCAAGGTAATGGTCGTTGCAAGCACTGATCTTCTTGCTCTAACCCTCTTAGTCCCCCCTGGCGAGTGGGGTGCTGATATTGCTGTGGGATCCTCTCAACGATTTGGTGTCCCCATGGGATATGGCGGACCTCATGCGGCGTTTATGGCCACCAAAGATGAATTTAAACGACAGATTCCTGGACGAGTCGTTGGCGTATCGAAAGATAAAAAAGGACGAAAAGCCTATCGGCTCGCCTTACAAACCCGTGAACAACATATTCGACGCGACCGCGCAACAAGCAATATCTGTACAGCGCAGGTGTTGCTTGCAAACATGGCCAGTATGTACGCCGTCTATCATGGACCCGATGGGTTGAAAAACATTGCTCGCCAGATTCACCATTTCACTACGGTCACGGCAGAAGGCTTACGGCGTCTGGGATGCGAAATTCAGACATCCACATTCTTTGATACCATCCGTGTGCATTGCCCCTCACTTTCTACTGAAGAAATCCTGAAAAAGACACAGCAGGCCTCGATGAATTTTAGGCAATTTGATGACGGGACATTTGGCATCTCGCTTGATGAAACCACCACCATACACGACGTTGGCCAAATCTTAGGAGTGTTTTCAATCAGTGCATCGCTTCCATTTTCCTTGGATCAACTGGGTCAAGAGGCCAGCGATGCCATGCCAGCAGCACTGCAGCGACACTCGCCCTTCCTGATGCATTCAGTATTTCACGAGTACCATTCGGAGCATGAACTCCTGCGATATATGCACCGTCTGCAATCGAAAGACCTCTCACTGGTGCATTCAATGATTCCGTTGGGCTCCTGCACGATGAAACTAAATGCCACGGCAGAGATGATTCCGGTGACATGGCCAGAGTTCAGCCAACTTCATCCCTTTGCTCCTAAGGAGCAGACTAAAGGGTACCACCTCTTAATTCAGCAATTGGAAGCATGGCTCGCTGAAATCACGGGCTTTGCCGCCGTGTCCTTGCAACCAAACGCCGGCTCACAAGGTGAATATGCGGGGTTGATGGTTATCCGTGCTTATCAAGAACAGCGCAGCCAAGGAGCGCGTAACATTTGCCTCATTCCGGTTTCTGCGCATGGCACAAACCCAGCCAGTGCCGTCATTGCTGGCATGCAAGTTGTTCCCGTGGCGTGCGATAGTGCTGGCAATATCGACCTACAAGATTTAGATGCTAAATGTGAGAAATATCATGACACGCTCGCGGCCTTAATGGTGACGTATCCATCAACCCATGGCGTCTTTGAAGAAACCATCCGTGAGGTCTGTACGACGGTGCATCAGCACGGCGGGCAAGTCTATATGGACGGCGCGAATATGAATGCCATGGTCGGGATTGTTCAGCCTGGGGATATTGGCGCCGATGTTTGTCATCTCAACCTCCATAAAACGTTTTGCATCCCTCATGGTGGCGGCGGACCTGGTATGGGACCCATTGCCGTGGCAGGGCATCTTGCTCCATTCCTCCCCAAGCACCCGTTAGTGCCTACTGGAGGATCTGAGGGCATCGGGGCAATCGCAGCTGCGCCATTTGGAAGCCCAAATATCCTTCCGATTTCTTGGGCCTTTATTCAACTGATGGGTGGAGACGGACTCACCAAAGCCACACAAGTTGCCATCTTGAATGCCAACTACATGGCCACTCGTTTAAGTAAATATTACTCGGTATTGTTTACAGGAAAAAACGGAATGGCTGCTCACGAATTCATCCTCGATCTTCGGCCGTTTAAAAAATCAGCCGAAGTGGAAGTGGAAGATGTCGCCAAACGGCTCATGGACTACGGCTTCCATGCACCCACGATTTCATTCCCCGTAGCAGGAACGCTGATGGTCGAACCAACCGAGAGCGAATCGAAAGCCGAACTCGACCGATACTGCGAGGCACTGATTGCCATCAGGAAAGAAATTGAAGAGATTGAAGAAGGTCGGTTGCCGCGAGATAATAATCCACTCAAAAATGCTCCACATACCATGGACACCATTGCCCAATCAGAGTGGCCCCATCCCTATTCACGAGAGCAAGCAGCCTTCCCCACACCCTGGTTACAAGACTACAAATTCTGGCCAACCGTTTCACGAATTGATAGTGTGTACGGAGACCGAAATTTGGTCTGTACCTGCCCTCCCATGGACGAGTATTCATCCTAAGTTTCTTGAGCGCTTGGCGAAGTAGGAATACCCGAAGCGGAGCTTGGCACGATGGTGATTGTGCTCAAAGCCTTCGACCTGCCGATTGAATGAAGATCCCTCATCTTAGTCGTCGATTATTTTTTAGATCGTTGCCGGACTACAGCTAAGATCTGGGGCGACGCCGTCGGTGCCAGTGTTATTGATCGTTTCGAGTCGGCATCTAGGACATAAGTGTTTCTTTCCACAGTAGCCACTTTATTCCTATCAGCGACTAATTCATCGGAATGTTCTGGTGATCATGTGACAGCTTGTTCCATTTTTCCCAATTGAAGTATGCCGGGTGTCGGCCCGGCAGCCGAGATCCTTTTGTTTCGGCAAAAGGACCCAAAACCATTGACGCCCAGTCAGGCTAGATCAAACGGACAGACGCCAGAGGAGAGCGGACCAACTCGCGTTGCTCAAACAAGGGCCGCCAGATAAAAAGAGCGTCCGTCCTCAGGGCCTGACTGCAGGCGTCGGAAAATTATTTAAATGGGTAGAGCGGCAATGGCAGACATAGACAGAGTGCAGGATAAAAAATGTGCTAGATGCAAGGAACCATTCCCATTTGTTTCGCTAACTGAGCAGGAAACCAAAACGCCATAACAGCGTGATAAACCAGAACATATTATATGCACAATGGAAAGCCATCGCAGGAAACAAGGAGTCGGTTCTCACTCTAACCAATAAGGCGACTGCTCCAACGAGTACCGTCGTCCATAACATATGACTGACATCTTCCGAACCATATAAATAAACGGATAAAAATAATAGAGTCACCCCCAAAGCGGCCCATGGATTGCCCCATGAATTGGAAAATCCCAAATATAAGATTCCTCGATAAAGAAGTTCTTCTATGAGTGGGGCTAAACAAAGACCGGAGACGGCCCAGAGTGCTAAATATAGTCCAGTAGAATGCGAAATATCTGGATTGGCATCTACTGGCATGAAATTCTCAAATGAATTGGCAAGTCCGAAGGCGAGAACCGAGAGACCTAAAAGCCCACCACCGAGAAAACCCCATAACACGTGCTTGAAACGAAAAGCAGACCACCCAATCCTATTTAGCAAGTCCGTAGACATGGTCCGGGAAAAATAGCGAATCATGAGGACGACCACGATCAATTCAGTGATCTGTCGAAAAACTCTTGTTGCTCGCTCTATCACATCATCAAGATTGATACCTGCAAATATATGAGGCCAGATCGTTAGTAAGATCTCATCTAAAAAACGAACCCATAAGTAAATACAGAAGAACTTGCTATGTTGCAGGCCATACCCACCAGCAGGATGGCAATGGCATGGCTTGCGCAAAAAGGAAAAGTAGGCTTCCAAGGAAATGACATATTTATTCTAAGAGTGTTGGGTTTATAAACGTATCAGAAATCCACAATTGAGTATTTTGTGGCTGTGGTGAAACCAGACAATGCAGAACACATTCTTAATAAATTACGGATTCCTTATTATTCTATGGTCCTGGCCTTGTGGCATGGCCGAGCCGTGCAGCCGATACCGGAAAGAAGGGGCACATTGTTTGAGCGTAGCGAGTTTGTGCGCCGCCGGTTTCGGCGAACCGCGCAGGGCACCCGAAGGGTCATGCTACGGCCAACATGGCTTTGGGTCCTTTTGCCAAAACAAAAGCGCCTCGTTCGGCTTGGCGAAACCCGGCAGTGTCAAAAAATTACTAAATTACTACGAATATATACAGAAGAGCATACGTTTACTGACAAGGATTTTTGAATGAATAGGATGGATTCCCCATAACTACGGTCTCGACGTCGTTAAAATGAGGCATTAGTAATTTAATAGATATGCGCTAGGTTCTCTTCCTTAGCTTTTGGGGAGGGACGTATGTTGAATGGTCCACGATGTTCTAGCCCTGAGCGAGTCAAGTGTGCCGCGATCAACAGTCGACAGCGCTATACCTGGAAGGGCTGCCAGTATTTGTATACGGTTGGCCAGAAGTCTGATGCGTCAACCGCCGGCCACCGCCGCCTGGCCGTGACTCTGTACTTGGAAGGTTTGGGGGTTCGGTCGATGTCCGATCTTAGGGTTTAGTCATGTGGCGATCTACCAGTGGATCAAA
>JAJDBS010000196.1 GCA_029261235.1 Nitrospirales bacterium | reverse complement strand
GGCTTGTTAGTTGCCGTCGTCGGCCTCCTCGCCGTTCTTGGTCTTGTGAAAATCAACCAACCTTTCGGTCTCTCAGACCCTGTTCAAATCGTTGAAATCCCTTCCGGTATGGCATTTACCCATGTCTCGCATTTGCTCCATGAAAAGGAACTCCTTGGGCCTGAATGGTTTTTCCAAGTATTGGGACGAGTTCAGCGGCTAGATCGAAAGATTATTCCTGGTGAATACGAATTGCATGCCGGTATGCGACCGACCGAGCTGTTGAAGAAATTAGTCGAAGGTGAGCTCTACCAACATTCAGTGACGATTCCGGAAGGGTATAACGTTGTCCAGATTGCCAATATTCTTGATCAGAAGGGTTTGGCCGACAAACGCGAGATTCTTCGTTTGACGAAGGACCACGCATTTATTGAGAGTTTAGATATCAAGTCTTCAACACTCGAGGGCTATCTTTTTCCCGACACCTACCGGTTTGCTCGGTACATGCCACCGGAATATATTGTGCGAACGTTTGTCAGTCGATTTCGTGAAATGGTCACACCGGAGTTGGAAGCGCAAGCCAAATCAATAGAAATGACACTTCAAGAAGTGCTGACGTTAGCCTCGGTTATTGAAAAAGAAACGGGTTTAGCCACTGAAAGGTCCCTTGTTTCAGGTGTCTTTCATAATCGCCTTCGAAGAAACATCCCACTCCAAAGTGATCCGACTGTTATTTATGCGTTGGAATTTTTTGATGGGAATATTCGTAAAGCCGACCTGTCGGTCAAAAGTCCGTACAATACCTATAAAGTACGAGGCTTGCCACCTGGCCCCATTGCCAATCCCGGGCTGGCTTCCATACAAGCGGCCCTCAATCCAACCCCCAGCGATTTTGTCTATTTTGTTTCGCGCAATGATGGCAGTCATAAATTTTCAGCGACGTTGGCTGAACACAATAAAGCCGTGGACAAATATCAACGTCGGCCTCGCTCGAAGCGGTCGTCCTAATTTTTCTTTTTGGCAATTTTCATGACAGTTTCTGAGAATCTACAACGATTAGGGGTACAACTGCCCATAGCACCGCGTCCCGTGGGATCATATGTGCCAGCATGTCAGGCAGGAGACTTAGTCTTTGTCAGCGGGGTCTTGCCGTTTGTAGAGGGGGAAATCCTACAACCCGGAAAAGTTGGACGAGAACTGACGGTGGAGCAAGGCGCAGAAAATTCACGAATAGCGATCATTAATGCGTTGGCCATCTTGCAACAAGAGATCGGGAATCTCTCTCGGATATCTCGTATTGTTCGCTTGACGGGTCATGTCGCGTCGGTGGAAGGATTTGTCGATCAACCCGCTGTTATCAACGGGGCTTCAGATTTTCTGGTTGAAGTATTTGGGGAGAAAGGCCGTCATGCACGGCTGGCACTAGGCGCATTTGAATTACCTCTTCATGCTCCCATCGAACTCGAACTCATCGTCCAAGTATCGTCATTGTAATCTGAATCAGTTGAATATCCCCTTCTCTGTCAGCTCTACTCCAAAGAGACCCAGCCTGTGAGGTGAGTGAACTTTCTCTATGTGCGGGCTGATCTATCCTACTTTCGCATGAAAGACGGATTGAAAGAGCGTTGTTGTTTATCTGGCTGTTGGCATGGGTGAGGGGATTAAGCGAACATCTAACATTCCGTTTTGTAAACAGTTAATCGTTGAACCGTCTTTTGCCGCGAAATATCCTGGATGGATTTCCTCGAATAGGCCTTTCCGGGCCTGAAGATGCTTCCAGTTCTGTGGGGTATCAGCGTACTGACCAGCTTCGTAACTGCTCCAAGTGTCTTCATTCATCTTTTCTCTCCTTTCGTTTGATCAAAGAAAAAATCCATTCCGAAGACACTATGCAGTCTCATTATTCACGTAAATAGTTATTTCGAGGTAAGCGTGCCTCACCTCCAACTAGACTGGTAACGATAGAAGGCTTAGGCGAGATAACGAGGTATATGCAAGCGTGTCGTTGGTCTCGTTTTTCTAAGAAAGAGCGAGGTTCGAATGATTTGAGTGATCATGAACCTTTGATCGATTGGAAGAAAAAAATCCTCTGTGAGGGTGAGCTCACAGAGGATTTTTTCTGAGTGTATTGATTGGAAAACGTTACTTGAAGCGTTTATTGAATTCTTTCACGACTTCGTTGGTGAGGTCCAATCCGTCTCGGTGATAGAGGGCAATTTTAAGTGTATTTTCGCTACCTTTATCAATGACGATATCAAATCCATGTCGCTTGGCAACGATACTGGTGGCTTCCTGGATTTTCTTCATGTATTCCTGAACAAGTTCTTTTTGTTTTTGACCAAGTTCGGCTTGAAACTCTTGTCCCCGCTTTTGCCATTCTTGGAACCTCTTGGTAAAGCGTTCTTGTTTGCTTTTTTGCTCTTTCTCGCTCAACTTATCTTTGGAAGCTTCGAGTTCTGCTTGGAATTTCTCTAATTCTTTTTGGTCGTTTTCCATAACGGTTTGTCGAGCTTGGGCGTGTTCTTTGAGCCCAGCGAGTGCCCGGCTGCCGGCCTTAGATTTTTCGATGACAGCCTGAGGATCGAGAACGCCGACTCGAAATGATTTCTTTGTGGCAGCCAATGACGATTCTGCTATGAACCCTAGGGCACACAGGCTCACTATCATGATCATGCAGAGTTGTTTGGATCGCTGAACATTCCATGGCATCGTCTTCATCATGCATTTCCCTCTGGTAAGTAAGGATGAGATTTCGTGAGTTGGCTAGACTGCACGAATACAAAATTTTGGTAAACCTCGTGAGGGTAACCAGGCGGCATGAGCCTGTCAAGCACGTGAAAGCACTGCGCTCTCAGATGAGGTATTTTGGTATAATGACGGCGTCTCATAGGCGAACTCTTTTACCGTCATAATAGGAGAAATCAATTGCTTCCATTAAGAATCGTATGTTTTGGCGATAGCTTAACATTAGGGTATCTCTCACCTACTCAGGATTTGCCGTTTCCTGAACATATTCCCTATGGAGTCTACTTACAAGAATGGTTGGGGGTGCATGGGGATGTGGTGATCTACGGGGTCTGTGGCGAGACAACTCAGGATATGCGAACACGGTTTCAATCGCAGGTTCTTGATCCTCTACCGCAAGTGGTGATTATTCTTGGTGGAACCAATGATTTAGGGTTAAGTCTCCCTTCTGCAACCATCTTTGAAAATCTACAGTTTTTTTATGACGAGGCTCAGATTAGGGGAATTTTGCCCGTTGCTGTGACGATTCCATCGTTGCGAGAAGATGTTTTGGCAGGCGGTGCGTCAGCAAATGTGTGTGTAAAGGGTGGCATTCCCCCTGCTATACAGCAAGCCATCGCTCTCCGTGTGAAACTGAATCAGCAGATTCAAGAGTGTGGTTCTCAGCGAAAATTTCCTGTAATAGATTGGTTTGCGGAAACTTGTGAGTCGCCAACGCAAGCATTAGCCTTGGAATTTTCAAATGATGGTTTGCATCTGAACGTTGCTGGATATCGAATGTTGGCTGAATTGCTGTGGACTCAGGTGCTGGACGATTTAATCAAACAATAACTGGATTAGGTCTTTGGGCTTGCTGGTGTGGAAGAAGCCGATGAGCTTGATCCTGAAGAAGTCGACGGGTTTGATGAGCTTTGCGTGCTGGATGATTTTTCTGTAGACGAGCTGCTACTGCTACTACTATCGCTACTGATTTTCTCCGACGAACCCTCGCTGCTAGTTTTGTTCTCCGTATTTCCTTTACTGTCAGATTCCGATGTCGAACTTTTGACTTCGGTTTTTTCCCCTTTATTCTCAGGTTTAGCGTTGGGGTCTTTGAGTTTATCGGAGTAATCCGTCACATACCATCCTGTGCCTTTAAACATGATCGCTGGGGCAGAAATAATTTTATTCACGGGTTTTGCCTCTGCACAGCCCAATTGGTCGCAGGTTTCAAGCGTGGCATCGGTCATTTTTTGTTTAAGCTCAAACCGCTTTGCACAACTCGTACATTCATATTCGTAGATCGGCACGGGTTACCTCCACAACAAAACTTGGTTCCAAATTGTAGTAAAAAAAAGACCTTTTCTAATAGATAGATAAGGCATTTTCCCTTCAGGTCAAGAGGAATAGCTCATTTCCTGAAGAACGGGAAGGGATGACGAGACAAGAGATTGGTCATGATTCCAGTCTCTCAATGGCCTGCGCAAGATGTTGGATCCCTTCCTCCATGACGTTTAAGGGGCCGGTATAGGAAAACCGGAGATGAGACTCAGTCCCAAAAGGTTCTCCAGGCACACAGGCGACTTTTGCTTCATTCAGAAAAAAATTGGCCAGGTCAAATGGCGTCGCTAGAACTTTTCCATCAAACCGACGGCCCAACAAACCAGACACATTCGGAAAGGCATAAAACGCTCCTGCCGGCATAGGACAGTGGATACCAGAAATATGATTTAAGCCTTTGACGACAGCGTGTCGTCTGACTTCCAACTCTTTGACCATGTGCTCAATAAATGAGGACCCGCCTTTTAGCGCCCCCACCGCTGCTTTTTGTGCGATAGACGAGGGGTTCGAGGTACTTTGACTTTGAATATTGCCGATAGCCTTTAGGATGGGTTCAGGGCCAGCTGCATAGCCAATGCGCCAACCGGTCATAGAGTAAGTTTTGGACACCCCATTCACGATCACTGTGTGGTGCACCATGTCAGGATGGACCGTCGCAATAGAGCAATGTTGACGGCCATCATAGACCATCTTTTCGTAAATTTCGTCTGAAATGACTAGTAAGTTATGTTGGATGGCGAGGGCCGCGATGCCCTCCAATGTTTCTCGGTCATACATGCTTCCGGTCGGATTACAGGGCGAATTTAAGATGATGGCTTTGGTCCGCTCTGTAATAATTGCCTTTAACGCGGAGAGATCAATTGCGTAGTTTGTGGCTTCGGAAGTCGGGAGAAAGACGGGGGTCGCGTCGGCGACAAGGATTTGTTCCGGATACGAAACCCAGTAGGGTGCCGGAATGATCACCTCGTCTCCAGCCTCAAATAGTGCCATTGCCAAGTTGAAGAGCGTATGCTTGGCACCGCAAGACACCACAATTTGTGATCGGGTGTAGGTCAGCCCCTGATCACGTTGAAACTTTTCAATAATGGCATCTTTGAGTTCATCAATGCCGGTCACAGCGGTGTATTTTGTGAACCCTGATTGAATAGCGTCAATCGCGGCTTGCTTAGCTTCATCTGGTGAATCGAATGACGGCTCGCCTGCGGAGAAGTCAAAGATGCGTTCCCCTTGAGCAATTAAGGCTTTCACGGCGGCTGCAAGTTGTAATGTCGGCGAAGGCGTAATGCGTGTGGTGCGAGATGCGAGGTTCATGATTGAGTCAATCGTATTTGGGCTTTGAGACGTTCGGCCACTTCTGGATGTAAAAAGTCATGAAGAGGGCCACCGACCGCTGCCACTTCTTTGACCATACTCGATGTGAGATACGAATATTCTTCACTGGCCATGAGAAAGATTGTTTCCAAATTCTTGTCGAGTTTTCTGTTCAGTAACGCCATTTGAAATTCATGATCAAAATCTGAAACGGCGCGTAGCCCACGGATGATGGCTTGGGCTCCTCGGCGCCGGACATACTCAACGAGGAGGCCTTCAAAAGGTTCAACGACGACTCCTGGAAGATCCTGCGTGGCAATCTTCGCTAACTCGACACGTTCTTTAATATCGAACAATGGGGCTTTGCGATGATTCGGTGCGACAGCGACCACCACGTGTTGAACAACATGAAGACTCCGGGCGATGACGTCGGCGTGGCCTCGTGTAATCGGATCAAAGGTGCCTGGATAAATCCCGAGGGTCATGGTTTAGGTCTCAATATCGGCATGGTTTCTGTCGGTGTTTGCGGTTGATAAAACGTCAAGGCTGTATCGCCATACTTCGCTGTCCGAGTATGGATCCACGTTCCAATGGAAGATGGAGGTGTGCTTTTCGAAAAATGTTCGTAGATAATCTGACCAGTACTCGCAACCAAGTTGGCGTGCTCCATTTGAATGAGAAGATCGTGAGTGTGTTCGTATCGATAGGGAGGGTCAACATACAGCACGTCAAACGGCTGCCATCCTACCAAAAGTGAGTTTTGGATGGCGAGTGCGACATCTTGAATCAATACCCGGCTTTGCGTACCTAGTTTGAATTGGGTGAGCGTGTGTTCAAGGAGCCGACCAGCCTCAGAGCTATGCTCGACAAAGACGGCTTTGGCCGCTCCTCGGCTTAGGGCTTCGATTCCAATGGAACCACTGCCAGCAAATAAATCCGCGACACATGCTCCAGGCATGACTGGGCCGAGAATGGAAAAGAGGGCTTCTCGGGCTCGAAGCGAGGTTGGACGAATCCCATGTCCCTGTAATGTGGGGATTTTTCGACCCTTCAAGAGGCCAGAAACCACTCGTATTGAGGAGGTAATCATCTGAGGATTGCAACATAGCACAGAGATTAAAAGACCAACAAATATATGAAACTTTTGCACAGCAGTTTGTTTTGACGGGGTAAAAATTCCCTGCGTATAGTGACGATGGTGCCAAGAAGAATGTCCTAGAAAATTCTACTATGAAAACTGCGACTCAGAAAAACGGGATTCGGTCGTGGCCGGAACAGGAACGTCCGCGAGAATTGCTTCTCTCCCAAGGACCACAAGGGTTGTCCGATGCCCAACTTCTTGCCATTTTGCTTCGGAGCGGTCGACAAGATTGTTCAGCGGTTGAGGTTGCCATGGATTTACTCACTCAATTGGATGGGCTGCGAGGTCTCGCGAATCGCAGCTTGGAAGAACTCTGTGCAATTGCAGGGATTGGTCCTGCCAAGGCGGCGCAAATTTTAGCCGCGATTGAATTGGGGAAGCGGACCTTAGCGACTCCGTTAAGCGAAGGAAAACGTATCCAAGGGAGCCAGCATATTTTTCAACATTATTATCCCCTATTGCGCGATATGCGGTATGAAGTGTTTAAAGCCATTCTTTTAGATGCCAAGCATATGGTTATTCGTGATTTCACGGTGTCGAAAGGAAGTTTAACGGTGAGTATTGTGCATCCCCGTGAAGTCTTTAATCTTGCGGTTCGAGAATCAGCGGCGGCGATCATTTTTGTCCACAACCATCCTAGTGGCGATCCGCGGCCAAGTGAGGAAGATCACGCTCTGACTCAGCGCTTAATTGCTGCTGGTGACATTCTCGGAATTCGCGTGTTGGATCATATCGTGATTGGTGATGGAAAGTATGTGAGTTTTGCCGATGAGGGATTTTTCCCCACAAATGCCTAATTTGATGCAGTATGAAGTGTTCTCTTTACTGGGCAATCGCTGCTCAAAGTAGCTTTTAAAGTAAAAAACATGGTAAAAATACCTGTGAATTCAGGAAATTCACAAGATGTTGCGTTTCTTTGTTCATTGTGGTTTCTGCGCGACCGTAGGAATTAATTATGGCTAATATTTCTCATAAAGAAGTTGAGCATGTCGCACAATTAGCTAGGCTGGATTTGACCGAACCTGAAAAGACTCTCTTTGGTGAACAATTGAGTCAGATCTTGACATTTGTCGAGCAATTACAGGATGTGTCAACGGAAGGAATTCCACTGACGGCTTCCGTGGCAGATCAAGCGTCTGTCCTTCGAGAAGACAGTCCCAGAGAAGGGCTCTCGCAAGAACACGCGTTGAGTAATGCTCCTGAATCGTCTGATGGATTTTTTGTTGTCCCTAAAATTTTGCCGAAAAAATAGACTCTGGTTATTCATGTTCGAATATCATTTTTCTTGATCTATCACTAAGGTTAACTGCTATGTATCGACAATTATTACGTTGCAAAATTCATCGGGCGACTGTGACAGAATCCAATTTGGAGTATGAAGGTAGTATGACCATTGATGAGGTATTAATGGAGAGTGCTGGCATTTTACCCTATGAACTCGTGATGGTCTCGAATTTGAATAATGGGGAACGTTTTTCAACATATGCCCTTCCTGGTACCCGCGGCAAAGGGGAAGTGATTCTGAATGGTCCAACAGCCCGCAAGGGTGTGACGGGTGATATGGTCATTATCTTCTGCTATGAATTTTTTAATGAGGATGAGGCCAAGCGGCATGTCCCCAAGGTGATCCAAGTTGATGAACGTAATGCCATTCGAACCTCTAATCCCGTTTAACATCCCTGTTTGACCCCCTAACTGCATTCTACCCTGAGGGCTTTATTTGTTATGGCTTTGTTTAAGCTCACATTAAAAGAGTTACAGGAAAAGTTTACCGGTGGTGAAGTTACCGCTGGGGAAATCGCGCGAGCCTATTTGCTTCGCGTGAGTCAGGTTGAACCGTCAATTAAAGCGTATATCAGTGTCACGACGAAGGAAGTTCTTCTCGGAAAAGCTCAAGGTATTGATGTTGGCTTGAAAGCGTGGCGTAAAACCGAACCCTTGATGGCCATGCCAATAGGCATTAAAGATAATATTTGCACAAAAGGGATGCGTACCACCTGTGGATCCCGCATGCTCGATAATTTTGTGCCACCCTATGATGCCACGGTCATGAATAAGTTGAATGCCCAAAAACCGCTGATTATAGGGAAAACCAATTTGGATGAATTTGCCATGGGTTCCTCAACGGAGCATTCGGCATTCGGTCCTTCAAGGAATCCTTGGAATCAAAAGCATATTCCTGGAGGATCGAGTGGTGGTTCGGCCGCTGCTGTTGCGGCAGAAGAATGCGTGGCCGCATTGGGTTCAGATACCGGTGGATCTATTCGCCAACCTGCAGCCTGCTGTGGAGTCGTGGGCTTCAAACCAACCTATGGGCGAGTCTCACGCTATGGATTGGTCGCGTTTGCATCGTCGTTGGATCAGATTGGTCCCATTACGAAAACGGTCACTGATGCCGCGATCATGTTGAACGCACTCGTTGGTTACGATCCCTTGGATTCGACTTCAGCAGATCGTGATTTTCCTGATTTTACGAAATCTGCAAAAAAGAAGGATATTAAGAAACTTACTATTGGTGTTCCTGAGGAATATTTTGCAGAAGGCTTGGATTCTGAAGTGGCAGAGAAAGTTCAAGATGCCATCGCGGTGTTAGAAAAAATTGGTGGCAAGATTCAAGCGGTGACATTGCCGTCTACGGCACGTGCGATTGCGACGTATTATCTCATAGCGACCGCTGAAGCCAGCTCCAACTTGGCGCGCTATGATGGGGTGAAATATGGGTTTCGTGCCAAAGAATGCAAATCATTGGCTGAGATGTATCACAGTACACGCTCGCATGGATTTGGTCCTGAAGTGAAACGCCGTATCATGCTGGGAACCTATGCGTTGAGTGCGGGGTATTACGATGCGTACTATGCTAAAGCCCAGGCCGTGCGGACGATGATCCAACGAGATTTTGACGAAGTTTTTAAAGAAGTTGACCTCTTAGTCAGCCCAGTGATGCCAACTCCAGCCTTTCAACTTGGGGAACGGTTAGAGGATCCTCTGCAAATGTAGTTGTCCGATATCTACACCATCCCAGCCAGCTTGGCAGGGCTACCCGCTATTTCTATCCCCTGTGGGTTGAGTGCAAAGGGTTTGCCCATTGGTTTGCAACTCGTGGGACGTCCGTTTGAAGAGACGATTGTGCTTCGTGCGGCGTACGCCTATGAACAAGCCACAAATTGGCGAAGTAAACGACCCGTGATACGATCATGAAAGGATAATGAAGCATGGTGGATTTGGCCGTCTTGATCATTGCTGTGGCTGTGGTCGTACTCGTGGCATATCTTGTTCCGACCATTCTTCAAGTGAAGAGAACGGTGGGGCAATCGGAGCGCTTGCTCATTCGGCTGAACCATGAATTGCCTGGGCTATTGAAAGATGTCAAAGGGACAAACGAAAATATCCGCTCTTTAACGGACCAAGCTCGAGTGGGCGTTGATCGAGCATCAACATTTCTGAATGCTGTCGGCGATGTCGGGCAAACGGTGAACCATGTTCATGAAACGATGCGAGGAAAAGGAGGGACGGTCATGGTAGGCTTAAGTAGCCTTCTCGCGGGAATTAAGGCCGTCAGTTCGACGATGAAAAATCGAGTCC
Organism: Nitrospirales bacterium; assembly: GCA_029261235.1. Classification (GTDB taxonomy): domain Bacteria; phylum Nitrospirota; class Nitrospiria; order Nitrospirales; family UBA8639; genus Nitrospira_E. Next base: position 12,885 of record JAJDBS010000196.1, on the reverse strand, counting down.
GTAAAGAATCTAAAGAAAAAGAAGGAGGTTCTTATTATGGGGAATAATTCAGGTGCTTCAGCCGGATCAGTTGCATTAGCCTTTTTGAGTGGGGCCTTGTTAGGAGCCGTGACTGCCGTGGTTCTGGCACCTCAAACTGGTCGAGAATCCCGTGAGCGAGTCACCGGTTATGCTCGGCAAAGAAGTCATGACCTTCGAGATTTAAAAGATCGTGCCACGGATTCCGTGGAAGAAGTGGTGGGACGTGGGCGAGAATTAGTCGATGAAGTCTCTTGTGCTGTTCGTGAGGCATTAGAAGCAGGACGAGATGCGATGCGTCGTGAACGTGAAATGAATTCGCTCGATTAACTTTTTTTCGACAATGATTGAATAGAATTTCTTTATGGCATATGAACCAGTCATTGGGGTTGAGGTGCATGCGCAGCTCCGGACACAGACCAAACTTTTTTGCGGGTGTCCCACCTCGTTTGGATTACCTCCCAATACACTAGTCTGCCCAGTCTGCTTAGGTCTACCGGGTAGCCTGCCAGTTTTAAATCAACGAGCTGTCGAAATGGCGGTTCGGACAGGTCTGGCTCTCAATTGTGAGTTGACCTTGGCCAGTCAATTTTCACGAAAAAACTATTTTTATCCAGACCTGCCGAAGGGTTATCAGATCTCTCAGTACGATTTGCCCATCTGTGGTCCAGGATGGTTAGACATCTCGGTGAAAGGAAAGACCAAACGTGTTCGGATCACACGAGCGCATTTGGAGGAAGATGCCGGGAAAAGTGTTCATGAAGAAGGTGCAGAAGGCAGTCAAGTTGATTTAAATCGAACGGGGACACCGCTGTTAGAAATTGTGACGGAACCAGATCTCCATTCGTCAGATGAAGTTGATGCGTATTTGAAGGCGTTGCGAGATCTCTTGGTCTATTTGGATGTGTGTGATGGCAATATGGAGCAGGGAAGTTTTCGCTGTGAGCCGAATGTCTCACTCCGGCCTCAAGGCCAGGAAAAGCTGGGCACGAAGGTAGAATTGAAAAATATCAATTCATTTCGTTTTGCCAAAGATGCGCTAGAATATGAAATGAGTCGTCAAGCGGAACTGCTGAGTGAAGGGGGCGTTGTTGTTCAAGAGACGCGGCAGTGGGATGTCCAAAAAGGCCAGACCGCTGTGATGCGCAGCAAAGAAGGCGCGCATGATTATCGCTATTTCCCCGATCCCGATCTATTACCCATCACTCTCGATTCTGAGTGGATCGAAGAACTTCGTGCCACCATTCCTGAATTGCCTTCCACCCGTTTGCAACGATTTACCCAAGAATATGAATTGTCAGAATACGATGCGACGATTTTAACCGATTCCAAGGGAGTCGCTGATTACTTCGAAGCCTGTGTGAAACTTTTTCCCAATCCAAAAACGGTGAGTAATTGGGTGACGGGAGAATTGCTTCGCGAACTGAATGCTGCCGGCACGTCAGCTGAAGATTCTCCTGTGAGTCCTGAGCGGTTAGCCGAACTTTTACAATTGGTTGATGCGGGAACGGTAAGCTTAAAAGGCGCGCGGGAATTATTTCCAGAACTCTATGCTTCGGAAATCGCTCCTGAGCAATTGGTGAAAGACAAAGGCATGGTTCAAGTGTCCGACGAGGGACAATTGTCGGGTGTCATTGCGGACGTCTTGGCGAATCATTCAGCTCAAGTGGAGCAATATCGTGGAGGGAAAGAGGCTGTGCTCGGTTTTTTAGTGGGCCAGGTGATGAAGGCTTCTAAGGGTACAGCCAATCCTGGGAAAGTGAATGAATTACTACGACAAGCGCTCACACCTTGATCTAACGTCTTTTTCAGAGTACACATTAATGAGAGACACGAACATTCACAGGAGCAGCGATCACGTATGAGTGGTATCGAAGGTATGACAGCCCGCATGATTCTCGATTCTCGCGGAAACCCTACGGTGGAAGTCGATGTCCGGCTCACGAGTGGAATGCTTGGACGAGCAGCTGTGCCCTCTGGCGCTTCGACAGGAACGCGTGAGGCGTTAGAACTACGTGATGGGAATAAAAAACGATGGATGGGTAAGGGTGTTGAAAAAGCTATTGCGGGAATTCATAAACACATGGTTTCAGCTCTCCATGGGATGGATGCACAGGATCAGGGTGCCGTTGATGCTCGGCTTATCCAATTAGATGGAACCAAAGGGAAAACGCGTCTTGGGGCAAATGCCACGCTTGGTGTTTCGCTGGCCGTGGCTCGTGCAGCCGCCCAAGAATTGGGGATGCCATTATTTCGGTATCTCGGAGGTGTCTCTGCGAGAGAATTGCCGGTTCCCATGATGAATATCATTAATGGTGGTGCGCATGCGGATAATGGTCTGGATATCCAGGAATTTATGATCATGCCGGTAGGTGCGAAGAGTTTTCATGAAGCGCTTCGAATGGGGACAGAAATTTTCCATCATTTGAAGGCGTTCCTTAAATCCAAGGGCTTAAGCACGGCAGTCGGTGACGAAGGTGGTTTTGCTCCAGCGGTTAAATCAAATGAAGAAGCGTTGGATAGTATTCTCCAGGCTATTACTCGCGCAGGCTATAAGCCGGGACGCGATGTGGTGCTGGCACTTGATTCTGCGGCGAGTGAATTTTACAAGAACAAGGCGTATCATCTTCGATCTGGTTCCTCTACGCAGAAAAAGACTTCATCAGACATGGTGGAGTATTATGCGAAATTAGTAAAAAATTATCCTATTGTCTCTATTGAAGATGGGTTGGATGAAAGTGACTGGAAAGGCTGGGAGGAGCTCACGAAGCAACTGGGGGATCGTGTTCAGCTGGTAGGGGATGATTTGTTTGTGACGAATGTGGAATTTTTAGGACGTGGTATTCGCCAAGGAATTGGCAATGCGATCTTGATAAAAGTAAATCAAATCGGAACCTTGACCGAGACCATTGAAGCGATGCGTATGGCTCAACAGGCTGGCTATGGAGTGATTGTGTCACACCGATCAGGGGAAACCGAGGACACGACCATCGCAGACTTGGCCGTAGGCTTGAATGCAGGACAGATTAAAACTGGCTCGTTGTCGCGGACTGATCGATTGGCCAAATATAACCAATTGCTTCGAATTGAAGAAATGCTTGGGACGATGGCTATTTTTCGTGGTCAAGGGGTTCTCCCTGTATAATCACAATTTTCATTGATGCGGCCTAACAATAAGAAGCATGCATCGCGAGGATTTTTGGGAGATCTGCTTGAGCGCCTGCCGATTGTTGGCGCATTTTTGATGATGAGTCTGTTGGCCGGGACGATGTTTTTTAATGCGGATGGATTGCCGTTATACTTTCATGTACGAGAGAACAGACAAGATTTGATTAAGCAGATTGAACAATTGGAATATATGAATATCGCCATGCAGCAAGATATCGTGCGTATCCAAAGTGATCCTCAGCGCTTAGAAGAGCTCGCGCGCAATCGATTGGGAATGGTCCGTCAAGGTGAAACGGTCTATCAATTTGTTGAGCCAGCTCCTTCCTCGTTTACGGCCCAACGTTAGTCGGCGACATTGCCTCTTCTCCTCGTTCATATTCCGCACTGTTCTTAGGACATCATGTTTATATTCTCTATGGAATTCTCTCTATGAAATCAGGACAACTTGCGATTCTTGGCCGTCCAAATGTGGGCAAGTCCACATTATTGAATGCCTTAGTGCGCGAAAAAATTGCGATCGTTTCCGACAAGCCCCAGACAACCCGAATGCCAATTTTGGGGGTGGGCCATTATCCTGAAGGGCAACTCGTGCTGGTCGATACGCCTGGCCTCCATACTCCGCATCATCGACTCAATGCTCAAATGGTACAGGCGGCATTGGGAACGTTGATGGATTCTGATGTGGTGTACGTCCTCATGGATAGTCAAATGCCGCCAGGGCCTGGTGATCAATTTGTGATTGAACAAGTGATACAGGCAAATAAAGATCGTCCATTTCGAGCGGTATTTTTGTTATTAACAAAAGCTGATGTCGTCTCAAAGTCGAGGTTCCTCCCGCTGATTGAGCAATTGCGAACTCGATTCCCATGGACAGAGATTGTCCCCATTTCTGCGAAAACGGGTCTCAATGTGCCACGATTGGTCGAATTGACCTTTGGTTGCTTGGAAGAATCATCAGAGCCAATGTATGAAGAGGATTTCTTAACCAATCAATCCATGCGGCAAATGGCGGGAGAGATTATTCGTGAAAAGGTTCTGGCTTCCACACATGCTGAATTACCCTACGCCGTGGGTGTGTTCATTGAAGAGTTTCATGAAACCAAAAAGTTAACCACCATTCATGCTGTGATTCTGGTCGATAAATCTAGCCAAAAAGGGATTGTAATTGGGAAGGGCGGTAGTCGACTGAAGGATGTTGGTCAACAGGCACGTGAAGAGATGGAAAAACTGTTTTCTATGAAAATTTTCTTACAGATGTTGGTGAAAGTGCAGGATGGATGGAGAGATAACCCACGAATCTTGTCCGACTTAGGTTATAGCTTGTGAGAGGTTAGAAGGAAAAAGTTAGAAGTGAGACGAAAGGAAATTCGCAATTTTTTCCTTGTGTTTTTGCCTTCTTCTGTCTACTTCATGTTTCTCCCTTCTTGCATCTCCCTTCGCACTGTTCTCTGAAGAGAATCTTCTGATGCCGTTAATCCGAACTCGTGGGGTCATTCTTAAAAGTCAAAAGTGGGGGGATGCTGATCGCATCGTCACCATATTTTCTCCAAATTTAGGGAAAATTCGAGGTGCCGCCCGCGGAGCCCGCCGGATGAAAACGCGATTCGGTGGTGTGCTTGAACCCTTTGGAGTCGTCGATCTCACGCTCTTTCAAAAAACTCCAGAGTCTTTAGGGCAGATCAGCCAGATTGATCTGGTGATGAGTTATGCGTCGATTCGAGAAGATCTCACCGTCATGACGGCAGCGGCCAGGATGGTGAAAATGGTTGAAGCGATCACCGTGGATCGTGACCCCAATCCCGGAATGTACGCAGCCCTGGTTCATGGACTCGAATCGTTACGACCAGATAGCGATGTGGCATTGACCGCACTTCTGTTTCAAATTCATGTGCTGGGGCATACAGGGTTCCGCCCACAATTTGACTCGTGCACGGAATGTGGGAAAGCGGCACAAGAACAGAGACCTCAGTGGTTTTCTCCTCGCTTGGGAGGCGTCATCTGCCAGGATTGTAGCCAGCAAGGCGTAGTTGGGCGCATGCTCTCCTTATCGAAGGGCAGTGTGGCTTTTATTGAGCAAGCGAGACGCTTATCCATGCCAAATTTATCACGTTTGAAGGCTACCGGTAGTTTGCGCGTAGAAGTCGAAACGGCAATGGATGCCTATTTCTATGCCGTGGTGGGAAAATCGCTTCCCACATTTGAACAGTGGGTTTCCTAAAGGGTCAGTTGAAAATTACCCACATTCCCTAAATTGAAAACCAGAAGGATCAAATCTGATGACGGATGAACAGTCGCTTGAACCAAAAGATATGGAATGGCTCGATAATGGCGTCTTAAGTATCACGTGGAGTGATGACCATAAAGGGGTTTACCCAGTTAGACATTTACGCCAGAATTGTCCTTGCGCAGCTTGTGTCGATGAATGGACAGGAGAGCGACGTCTAAAGCCTGATTCTATTCCCTTACTTATCCTCTTAGAAGATATCGAACCTGTCGGACGCTATGCCTTTCGCATCAAATGGAGCGATGGCCACGACACCGGCCTCTATTCCTATACCTCCCTCCGGAACATGTGCCAATGTGATATTTGTGTTCCCAACAAGCCCAAAAAGAAAGAATTGATGTAAGCTCTTCAGCTCAACCTTCCTTGAATTGACGATTCTCCAAGTTTTTCGCGGGCTAAGTGCAGATGTTGAATGATGAGGATCGCAAGGGGCATATTTCGTCAGGAAGACGCTGTGCGTCAGCGGCTTCTGGTCGGTTCAGAAAAGTTCGCCCAGCAATGCCACAGTTAGTTTGACGCGCGCAGCGTACCCATCGTATGTGAGCCTGTGGAACTGGCGACTTGCCTGCGCGAAGCCGCTTCGGCAGGCATGGAACCACTAGCCTGTCAGCCGTAGTTCTTGGCGACGGCTGAGTGATTCTTTCAATAGGCGACGAAGTGTGCGTGAAATACGACTAGGGAAGGGCACTAGGCCTTCGTCAATTGATAGACGAAGCTGAAGCACAATGAACCGGCTAAGCTAGTTGAGTAGTGTGTCGTTGGATGAAAGTGAAACGGGAATGATGCCGGAGAATTGCTCAATGGCTTGAGTGGCCTTTGAGACATAGAATGCATACTGCGGTTCTGGAAAACTTTTCACGGTGTCCTGAAATACGAGAAGAGACGTTTCCCAATCCCCGGATTGCTGAGCCACTTCGGCAATTCGAATAGAGCAGGAGGCGGCCATGGCACGTGGATCTACTGCAAGTCGAGAATTTCTCGTGCTGGCCAATTCTTTGATGAAATCTGGAACAGATATAGGGGAGTCATCAAGTGAAAGCGGTTTTGGAGCCAAATGTAAGGCTTGAAGATTTTCTTGCATGTGCTGAGTATTTGATCCATTCAGGCAAGCATTGTAGGTATCCCATAAGCCAATGAAGCCATCGTTTTCAAGCGCCAGTTCTCCAGGGTTGGTTGGCTGGAAGCTTTGGCAGCCCACGAGAAGTAGGCAAGCCAGAGTTAGGATTAATTTCTTTGAGTTTAGGATCAATTTCTTGTTCATCAAAAGCCTTAACATTATCGATTTTTTTGTACGAAACATAGCAACGTTTAATATTTTGCAAGTTGTATGCTCGAAAGAAAAAGCATAGAAACAGGCGATTTATCTAGCTTTAGAGCTGAAAAGCATAGAGATGGGCTCCTCTTTCGTATTTTCTATGCCACAGCGTGATGTATTTGTGCCACAGGTGTTTCCTGGTGAATTTTCTTTGAATCCGCGCGTTTCTTTGTAAGTTAATGCATAGGATTAATATTTTAGTCATATAAAAATGTAGGCCTTGAGTCTATGAGGTGTGGTGAGAAGGTGTAATTTGTCGCTGAGCACAATTCAATCTCGTGGTGCGCTTTGTTAAATATGTGGACCGATAAGCGAGCTTCCCAAGACTAAGTTTGGGCAAGAGTGATGAGTCTTCTTCTCGATCCTGGTTCACTCATGACTCTCCAGAAATGTGGCGATGGCTTCCAGTATCTCATGGGCACTCACTAAATCTGTGTGTCCAACTTCATCATATTCCTGAATGATCGTTGGCAGCGTTTCGCGGAATGCTGAGGGGAGTAAGGCTGATGGTACGGTCACTGTTCCATCTCCATCCGTATAATCGGTCGTTGGGTTGTCCGCCGTCCGGTGCTCCTCAGAGTCCGAATCTCTAAAAACCAGTGAATCTCGACTTTTGGTTTGGCCTCCCAGCCATACCCCCTTGCTCAAAGTCGGCGTACCCTTTCCGTAAATATAGAGAAGAGAGGGCTGTTTTTTGATGGCTGATGCGCTGGGAGGGGCCTGAAGGAGCCTCAGGAATCGTTCTGATCGGCGAAGCCAGAGTGATGTATAGGCGGCGCGTCGTTGGATAATCTCTTTGGAGAAGGCTTGGCTTGTATTGAGCAGCCCCCACTCAGCTTGTCGCCAGTGTGCGGCGTTTCTGATGATGCCTCTTAACGGTTCTCCTTCGAGTGTGAGCAGTTCATCAGACTCGGAAATGGGCAAAGTGTAATAAGTCGAAGGGAATGACGAATATGCCTCAGCACTTAACAGTGACGAGTTGAGGCCAACGTTCACCCCATAGTTCATATTCCGAAGCGAGTGCATCACACCGAGGTAGGGCACTCCAGCCATTATCACGCTCTGGAGCGATTCGGCTCCTTCCCAGGTTTCAATTGCAGAATCGATAGTTTGCGTCCCATGCCGTAAGTAATAGCTGGCAATTAGGCCGCCCATGCTATGCGCGACAATCGATATATCGGTCTTGCCTTCTTCCTTGAGGCGATGGATGAGAGCATCTAAGTCCCGAACGGCTTCCATGAGATCTCTGCGCCAATCGTAGGCAAAGGGAATGACCTGCCGGCTCTTGTTGCTGGAAAGATCTAGCTGGTCAAGCAAGGAGCGATACACGTTGATCGAGTAGAAGAGCGGAATGACGGTGACCTCATCAAGAATAGAGCTGGGGGCCAAGTTGAGGGTTTCCTGAAGACTCAAGCCAGGAATAGGGAGGGTCAAAGTCTGTGAGCCGAACAGGGCTTGGCCAAGGGAAATGAAGACGAGGTTGCCATTCGTCTCGTTTGTTAGGCGTGTACCGTAATAGCCCGGGATGACAATGACTGCGGACTCAGTGTCGTGATCTAGATTTGGCTGGTCTGTTGGTTCCCTGTGGCATCCTGTCAGTGACATGAGGATGACTAGAGCAAGCAGGTATTTCACAGGAGGCGTCGTTGTCCGGTTCATGATCGATCTAGTTTAAGCTCGTCTTTTAGTCTTTTCAGCTCGGGCTTGTTTCTCTTAACGTAAAGTTGCTGATCAAGTATTGCAATCGAGAAATGAGTGGGTGTGGGTTGGTGGCTATTTGTAGAAAGAAATCTCACCATGAAAAGCTCATTGGTATCTCTGGATTCTCGAGTGCGGAATCGGGGATCTTGCTGTGAGGGAATTGGGTGGGAGCGATATTTTTCGGATAGGGTGGGGGGTAAGTGCGTGTGACCTCGGTCTCATGTTGGCTTAAATCTTGAGCTTGAATGCAAGCTCCAATGAACGGATAAATGTGAAGTGTAGGCTTACATTTCATCTTATTTGATAACTTGTTGATAAATAATTAGCTTTAATTATCCTTCCTGTGAATAACTCAGTAATTAAAATTTCACTTCATGTTTTGTATAATTTAAATGCGAAACGACTATTAATCATTGGCTTATTGAATTTCTATGATTGGACAAGTTTGATCGCCGCCAGCTGACATTTTTTAGACGAAGCAAACTCTGAAGTCGATCGAGCCAAAAATTAGATTCGTCTTGGCTTGGGAGTATTTGTTGTTGATCAGAGCTATGTGAAGGAAAAAGTGAGAGCTGTTCAGGCCGATGGGAAAATCTATTACGTCGAATAAAGAGAGACCGTATTCGAGTACGTCGTTGAAAGCAGTCTGGGAATAAGGTCTGAGATTTTGGCAACATGTGACCCTCTTTCTGTGAGTATGGATAAGAAAATTGTAGTCATCCGCAATGGCGAATTACGCCGATCAGGACGCCTTCGATCGTAAACTCATCTGATGATGTCACGATAATAGGCACCATTGTTGTATTTGCTGGATGTAATTCGACCTGTTTCTCTTTTAGGTAATATTTCTTAATGGTGGCGTCATGGTTCACTAAGGCCACCACCGTCTGCCCGTTTTTGGCGGTCTGTTGTTTATGGACGACCACAAGATCACCAGGAAGAATCCCTTCGTCTCTCATCGACTCGCCTTTGACCCGCAACGCAAAATTGTCACCAGGTAGCAACATCGATGGTGGAACCTCCACCAGCTCAGATTGGGGAATGGGCTCAATCGGATTTCCGGCTGCCACAACTCCAACCATAGGAATCTGAGAAGACGAATCCAGTTGCGAAAGAATGGCTTCGACAACGCCAGGGATCCGTCGTGTTCCACATTCGTAACGAGTAACCGTCATGCGGGTAATGTGAAGGCGTTCAGCTAGCTGAGATTGCGTCAGGCCAAGGCGCTGGCGAATTTGGCGAAAGGAGTTAGGTGACATGTATCCAATGGTTACATATTGCGCAGGCAGGTGTCAATTAGGCAGCAATCAGCTCATTGATGATAAATCGGATCGCAGCGAATAGATGGTTCTGATCTTATCTGCAGCTCATCGTTGTCATGGCTCTCAGGAAGAGTTGTCCCATTTAAGAGGATCCCTGTCTTTGCCTGACTCTCTTGGACTTTGCTGATCCAGGGTGCCGGGTTTCGGCTCGGCAGCCAAGCCACTTTAGTTTCGCTCAAAGTGGCCAAAACCATTGACGCCCCACCTGGCCTCAATCAATAAGATGAACGCCAGGCACGAGAGGGCGAGCCAACTCGCTGCACTCAAACAAGGCTTGCCGGATCATGAGGAGTCCATCCAGAGGGCCGAAAGGCAGGCGTCTGACCTCGGGAGACGAACAGGGCAAAGAGCCAAATGGAAAAACGCGGAACCCTATATTCTGTATGATCCGACCCGATGTTTGGGTCAACTGGAACGGTCATCAGAAATCAGGAACGGAAAGAACGTATTAAACCTGAAAGCTGCGAATTGTGGTTGTATCAAAAGGAGGTCGAAATGGAGAGTTTTATTTATGCTCAAAAAAGTGGGCAGGAAGGCTTCAGATAGCCAATTCATGTAACAGATCACAGTAGTCGGTTACATTGTGGGGCTATTTTTGTTGCCCTGGTTTAATTTTCGGTTTGGCAAAAAGCGAAAATAGATTGTGCTATTTGATAATCGCGTAGGACCGTTCCCGACCCGAAGCGAACATTCGATGATGTGCTAATCGTCCTTGTAGAAATGATGAGGAGACTCTATGGAAATACTTAAAGGCAGTAATATGATCCGGTATTTTGAAAATTTAGTTCGGGCCCTCATGGATTTACCGTTTAAAGAATTATCACAAACTGAACAAAAGGTTATTCAGAGTATCGCAGAAGGGACCCCTGTTGCCGAGGATGTGAACGAAAAATTTATGGACCAGCTCACGTTTGGAGAGCGTGTTTCTGATAGTACCGCCACCTTTATTGGGTCTTGGTCCTTTACTGTTGTGTTCTTGTCGGACTTGTGGTGTGGATGACCTTCAATTCTTTTGTATTTTTCTCGCTCGTCCCTACCTTTGATCCTTATCCCTTTATTCTTCTCAATCTGGGGCTGTCCTCCCTTGCCGCGTTTCAAGCCCCTATCATCATGGTGTCCAAAACCGTCGGGCTGATAAAGATAAAATGAAAAGCACTCTGAATTATGAAGTCAGCCTGAAAACCGACTAAGATATCACACGGTTACATCAAAAAATCGATCAGCTGTTGGAGATCAAAAAATATTCGGAAATGAAAGAGGAAGAATCTTGAGCCGAATAACAGCCTAGTCATTAGCATTAAAACATCCGGCTAGATTTCTTTCACCTTTTTCCCAGGGTGTGGCGTGACATGCTCCCAACTTCTGATACTGCCTGGAATCAACGTGAACAAGGGATGTGGCTCAGGGTGTTTGAGGCGGGATAATTGTTGAAAGCGGTCGGGGTCGCGAACCCTCAGTTTATTCAGTAAATGGTTCCATTCGTAGGCTAGTTGACCCTGTGCCTCTTCGATCGGCTCCACGACGCAAGGCTTTGAGGGAATTTTTGTCGTATCAAAGTGATAGCCTCGACTGAGTGATTCAGCAAACACGCCACGAAGATACTCACACAGAGCCGCTAACGGTTGGCTATGTTCACGAAATCGGACGAGCTGAGGATGGTTTCTGTAGCCAATCGTTTTCCCTTCCAAGACAGCTTTCGCTAACAATCCTTCACGCCAAAGCGCAACAAGGCCTTTCACATCAAGAAACTTGGGATGTACTGTCCAAAGTCGCATAAGAAAGAGCAAACATCAGGATTTATGAATGTACAGGCTCCAATGCGGGTTGATCATTTCTCTGATGCTGTTGTTGATCGCCCCAATACAGGGTTCGATGAGGAAACGGCATTTCAATCCCGCGTTCGTCAAAGGTGTTTTTAATTTGTCGGTTCATTTCCCGCCCAATCCTCCACTGTCGACGAGGTTTGGTGGTGATTCGGCATTTAATCACTACGGCAGAATTGGCAAGTTCATCAACGCCTAACACTTCAAAGGGTTCCACAATATCAGGGGCAAACTCAGGGTCTTGTTGAAAAGTCGAGGCTATGTCTTTCAGAGTTTGCATCACGTCGTCCACATTCTCACGATAGGCCACACCAATATGAAAGACATAGCGGGAAAAGCCTTTGGTCTTGTTGGTCACAGTGTTGACCGTCCCATTTGGCACAATATGGACATTGCCGGAATCATCACGAAGCACGATAGTGCGTAGTCCTACGTCTTCGACGAGGCCGCTTACGTCAGGAATCGTTACCACATCCCCGACTCGAATTTGATCTTCGAGCAGAATAAAAAAACCTGAAATGACATCTTTGACGAGGCTTTGCGCGCCAAATCCAATTGCGATGCCTCCGACTCCTGCGGCGACGAGGAATGGGGCTAGATCTATCCCCAGTTGAGAGAGGATAGTCATGAGTCCAATGCCTGCCATTAACACCCAGACAAAGTCTCCAAAGACATTCATTAACGTCTCAACACGTTGAACTTGTCCTTGATCAGGAAACGTTCTCTCAATATACAATTGCAGTCTTTTGATTAAACGCTGGAGGATCAAAAATCCTACATACATCGAGACGAGAATCACGAAGATGATTAAACCTTTAGTCATAAACCAATGAAACAATTGGGCTGGCAACTGTTTAAACATGCTGGTCTCCATGAGGTCCTCCTTTCGTTGATATTCTTTTCAACTCCCGAAATTTATCATACTTCGGAAGTCTGTAGGATTGATGGCCTAGGGATTCCTTTTATTAAAAGGATGAACTGGCTCAGATCGGTCTAAAAAATATTCTGAGGTAAAGGGAAAGAACTTTAATCCACATTAAACCAGGTGGGATAAGGCACTAAAAGAAGAGTACTCGTCATTGAGGATATATGAATACCCACTTACAACCCTTTATGGCCCAGGCTGTGTGAAAACTCGCGAAGCGAGTATACTGCACCTTTCGAACGGAGGTGTCTGTGATGAGCGGATTTATTCAAGGCGACGATCGCCACCAAGCGACGTTGTTTCCCGAACGATTGGATGATTTCATCGCC
>JAJDBS010000195.1 GCA_029261235.1 Nitrospirales bacterium | reverse complement strand
GGAGGGTAACCTCCCTAAAGGCCACTTGAAGACTACAAGTTTGATAGGCTGGGTGTGGAAGGGCTGTAAGGCCTGAAGCTAACCAGTACTAATCGGCCGTGCGACTTAACAACATTTGTTCTTGATAGACATGGTCTAAATTAAATAAGAAGTAAGGAGTGAATAGGTATGAGCAAGATAGCTTGTTATTTACTTCTTCATAACTCCTAACTCAAAAGAATTCTCGGTGACCATACCGGAGGGGTCCCACCCGTTCCCATTTCGAACACGGAAGTTAAGCCCTCCAGGGCCGATGATACTGCACTCGCGAGGGTGTGGGAAAGTAGGTCGTTGCCGAGTTGTTCTTGGAAATGCCCAGAGATGTAACGATCTCTGGGCTTTTCTTTTTTCTCGCTGTACTAGGCTAAGGTTTAAGTCGCGCACAAAGCTGAATGAGGACGATGGAAAGCACTAAAAAGTGTTTCAAAGGTTGGAATCGTACCGGGTATGTTTGCCAGTATCAGTTCATTTCTTACAGAACTTAAAGGAGAGACCAGGCAAACTTTTCCGCCATGAGCCTCTAAGAATTCTTGAGCAAATAACAAAAGGCTGGCAACTCTTGGATCCAAATAATACACGGGTGACAAATTGATAATTATATTCCGAATCCCCTGCGCATGGAGTTGCTCTAGAGTTTGAATAAAGTGATTGGTGTCTTCTTCATCAAATCGACCAAAGCATTCTAAAATTGTTGCGTCGTTACGTTCTCGTTGCTCACAATACATGTTTTCTTCTCGTTGGAATATTGATAAATGTTTCTTTTATATGTTTCGGTAAATCATTGATAGAAAATAAATAAAAAGTAGTGTTTTAGAGGATATTTTGAGAAGTACAAGATCAGGAGGCAGCATAACGTGAAAACAACAAAATCTCGTGCACTGTTTAATACAGCAAAGAAAATAATTCCTGGAGGAGTGAATAGCCCAGTTAGAGCGTTTAAATCTGTAGGGGGAGATCCACTTTTTATTAAAAAAGGAAAAGGGGCAATCCTAGAGGATGTCGATGGAAATTCATTTGTTGACTATGTTCTATCCTGGGGACCGATGATCCTGGGACACGCGCATCCAAGTGTATTGAAAGCCATCATTAAAGCGGCCAAACAAGGTTCCAGCTATGGAGCTCCGTGCCAAGACGAAACGGAGTTAGCTCGTTTAATCGTTCAAGCTGTTCCCTCTATTGAGCAAGTGAGACTGGTAAATTCCGGCACAGAAGCCGTCATGAGCGCTATTCGCCTCGCTAGGGCGTACACCAAACGTGACAGCATACTGAAGTTTGAAGGGTGCTATCATGGCCATGCAGATCATATGTTGGTCAAAGCTGGATCTGGCATTGCCACTTTGGGTCTTCCTGATACTCCAGGTGTTCCAAAAGCCTTTGCTCGCCAAACCTTGACCGCCCCGTACAACGACATCATCACAACAGAAAAACTTATTCAGAAGCATGCCATGGATTTAGCCGCGATCATCGTTGAACCAGTAGCAGGCAATATGGGTGTTGTGCCTCCATCAGATGAGTTTCTGCCTTGGCTTCGTCTGATCACGAAAAAGTATGGAATTCTTTTGATTTTTGATGAAGTCATCTCGGGGTTTAGAGTTCATTTCGGTGGAGCCCAAGCTCGGTATAAGGTTATGCCGGACCTGACCTGTTTAGGAAAGATTATAGGCGGTGGTTTGCCGATTGGGGCTTATGGAGGCACGAAGGCTCTCATGCAAATGATAGCACCAGCAGGACCGGTCTATCAGGCTGGCACTCTGTCAGGAAACCCGGTGGCAGTGGCTGCAGGAATAGAAACGTTGCGGCAACTGAAAAAGCCAGGTGTCTACAAGGAGTTAGAAAAAAAGTCCAAGGCGATCGCTGAAGGCCTCCGCGAAGCAGCAAAAGAAGCGAAGATCCCCTACTATCAAACCCGGGTCGGGGCGATGCTTGGGGGGTTCTTTTCAGAAAGCCCTGTCACCGATTTTGCGAGTGCAAAGAAATCTGATACGGAGAGATACGCAAAGTTTTTTCATGGCATGCTACGAAACGGGGTGTATGTCGCTCCATCTCAGTTTGAAGCCATGTTGTTGTCCACTGCGCATTCTTCTTCCCATATTAAGCAAACCATTTCTGCTGCTCAAAAAGTCTTCAAGATCCTTTAAACGTATTGGCGACTAAGAGTTAGATGATGCAGAATTACGCAGGCTAGATCATGAGTGTAGCCAAAAATTCTTCACCTTTGGTGTCTGATCATTCCGGCAGACCGAAAGGAATCAACTCACTCTTCATCATGATTATGAAACTAGTGATAGCACTAGTAGGCTATTACTAAGCATTTTTGGCATTGTTAATTTAGGGTAGATAGAAGCTTACCATTCGTTTTAACTATTGAGAGCCTGACGGAAGGCCTCATCATGGATTAGCTTTTGCTGTAACATTTATTTTCGGATGGAAGCGCGCCAGAAAATGGCAGAATAAGCTATTGCGGCCCTCGCCTGAAAGTAGGTCTCCGTGTTCTGCCCATAGACAACGCCTCAAGTATATTATCCATACTTTTTGACATGTCCAAAAAGTCGGGGGAAGTTTACGCCACTCACTGACCGGAGCCCGGCGGGCCCCACTCCGCCCTCTTCCACAAACTCCACGACTGGTTGTCTTAAGTCGATACTGTAGGCCACAGTGCGGGTAGCAGGATACATCGCATGGTGATTATTGGAACTATTAACTTCTGTCGCGCATTCAGCAGGCTGCGAGAAAAATGTAAACGCGAAGTATCTAAATTTATGAGACTGGTATCATTTTTCCTTGTCAGAGAAGACAGGCTGGTAAATATATCGAAGCGAAGAATAAGTAGGAGCATATGTAGAGAGGGCAATCGTTGCGTCGGATATCGGCATGTTGTTTTCAGAAACGCTCTTTATAGCGGGAAAGAATTCACGCATTCTGGAACGCCGAAATACGCTATAATTAGGAAGGTTTTGCGTGGATAACTCATTCTCCATTATGAATTATTCTTAGACTGTTGGCAGGGTTCGTGAGGATCAAGAAAATTCAGGTGAGGGCGTTGAAGGTGAGTTAAGGAGCACTAGCTCTAGGTTTTGATTGTCAATCTGATCTGGTTTGCAATATGGGGTGACTCACAAAATGATCATTCAAGATTACTATTTTAACAAGCCTCGATTTACCATGAGAAAAGGATTGGAACGTTCATCATAGCTGCTAGTGACCTAGAAGATTATTCGAATGAATAAACCTGCTTAAGAATCTAGTCATCATCGTCATCGTCATCTTCGTCTTCAGCATCTATGGCTGCTTGTCGCATTTGTTCTTCCATCGCGTTGTGAATGAGCATACGCATGAACATTGAGATGACTGAGCCCTTTTCCAGGGTGCCTCCAGGAGGTATGGCAATTTTCCCTTCTTCGACCATTTTGTCTAGCCATTTTTTTTGATCCGGTGCAACGTGGATTTTAATTTCGATCAACGGTATTTTGCCAAACATATCCATGGAAACGATCTCCTGTTATCTGAGCAAAAAGAAAATGGCAGATTCAAACAAGGGCTGAATAACACCATGCGCCCGTTTGGTTTGTCAATGAAAGGTGACAGAAGATTCTCGTGAGGAGAGTTAAGTAGGGTAAGGAAAGAAAAAACCGGGGAAACTATTCCAGCCCAAGGACATTGTTCATGGAGTACAGACCCGGAGGTTGTTTGACTACCCATTCGGCAGCGCGGAGAGCGCCACGGGCAAAGGTGTCTCGGGTATGAGCACGGTGGGTAATTTCAATCCGTTCACCAGGCCCACCAAAGAGGATGGTATGATCTCCGACGATATCTCCAGCTCGTATCGTTTGCATGCCTATTTCACGAGTTTTGCGTTCTCCGGTTATGCCATGACGGGCATAGACCCCGACTTCTTTGAGATCCCATTCCATTCCATCAGCCAAAGCTTCTGCTAGCTTGAGCGCTGTTCCGCTAGGAGCATCCTTTTTTTTGTTGTGATGCGCTTCAATCACTTCGATGTTATATGTCTCACCGAGGGATTTAGCGATTTTGCCTATCGTGTTCACGAGGACGTTGATCCCCACACTCATATTGGGTGAAAAGACGCAAGGAACTTTTGTGGCTAACGATTTGAGTTGTGTCAGTTCTTGATCAGAAAAACCAGTGGTCCCAATCACCATAGCTTTTGAAGCTATGATCACTTGCTCAAGATTCGCAAGGCATGAGGCTGGGCTAGTGAAGTCAATGACTACCGCACTGTCTTTAAGAGAATCGGATATATTCTCACTGAGAAGAATGCCGGTCTTCCCGACTTGCGCGATTTCACCGGCGTCTTTTCCTATTGCAGGATGCCCCTTCATTTCTATGGCACCCGATAATGATAGGCCATCACTTTCCTGAGTTAAGGCGACAAGGCGCATACCCATGCGACCAGCAGCACCTGCAATGATTGTTTGCACCATTGCCTTACAAGATCCCTGCTTGTTGCAAGGCTTCTTTTAGCTTTGGTCGGCAATCATCAGCGAGGGGAGTGAGAGGAAGGCGGACTTCTTCAGACACTTTTCCCATCATCGCTAGTGCAGCTTTCACGGGAATAGGGTTGGTTTCCAAGAATAAGGCGCTGAATAAGGGGGTCAATTTGTAGTGTAGGGTTCGAGCCTGTTCATAGTCACCCTTCAAAGCCGCTGAAACCATGCCAGCCATATCGGTTGGCGCAACATTGGCTGTTACGGTGATGACTCCTTTTCCGCCAAGAGCCATCATGGGGAGGGTCAACGGGTCATCTCCTGATAGAATCAGAAACCCTTTTTTAGATCCGTGAATAATTTCTGAAACCTGTTGCAGGGATCCACTTCCTTCCTTGATCCCGACTATTGACGGAATCTGAGACAGTCGTGCCGTTGTGGTCGGTAACATATTGATGCCAGTGCGTCCTGGGATGTTGTAAAGGATTTGTGGGAGATCGACGGCTTTGGCCACGGCTTCGAAATGACGAAAGAGACCTTCTTGTGTTGGTTTATTATAATACGGGGTAATTAGTAGTGCCCCGTCTGCTCCCACCGCTTTGGCATGCTTGGTAAATATAATGGCTTCTTCAGTTGAGTTCGAGCCGGTACCTGCTATGACGGGTATTCGCTTCCGAACGATTTCGACCGTGACTGCGACGACGCGTGCATGTTCTTCTGCGGTGAGGGTGGCTGACTCTCCAGTCGTTCCACACGGCACAACACCATTGGTCCCATTCTTAATATGAAACTCGATGAGTTCAGCCATAGCTTTTTCATCAAATTTCCCATTGGAGAAGGGCGTGACAATCGCGACTAATGAACCAGGAAACATAATCTCAGAGTATCCTCAAGCGAATATTTCTGGAATGGATTCTCCGCGAATCAAATCTTCGTAGGTTTCTCGTTTTCGAATGACCAAGATCTGCTTGTCTTTCACGAGCACTTCAGGTGTCTTCGGCCTGGAATTGTAATTTGAAGCCATGGTAAATCCATAGGCCCCAGCACTCATGACAGCCAAGAGGTCTCCAGATTGTGGCTGTGGCATTTTCCGGTCTTTGGCTAAAAAATCACCTGATTCGCAAATCGGCCCCACCACGTCAACGGTATGGACGGGAGCTGATTCATTTTTAAGTACGGGCTGTATGTCATGATGGGCTTCATACAAGCTGGGACGAAGTAAATCGTTCATGGCTGCATCGACGATGACAAATTGTTTATTGGCCCCCTCTTTATTGTAGAGCACTTTTGTAACGAGAATTCCTGCATTTCCCACAATGGATCGCCCTGGTTCCATAATAATTTGGCACGAGGCGGTTTGAAGTAGCGGGGTAATGGCTGCGGCTAATTCATTAGGGTGAGGCGGGGTTTCATCTGAATACGTAATGCCCAGGCCTCCTCCTATATTCATGTAGCGAATCTTCACATCTTGGGATTGCAACGTCTTGATGAGGCTTAGTATTTTCTTGATGGCGTCAACAAATGGCGTGACTTGCGTCAACTGCGAGCCAATATGACAATGCACCCCCACAACTTCGATGTGGGAAAGTTGGTTGGCTAGCTCGAATTCTTTCAGAGCATGGTCAGCGGCTATGCCAAATTTACTTTTTTTCAACCCAGTTGAAATATAGGGATGGGTTTGTGGGTCAATGTCGGGGTTGATGCGCAAAGCCACACGCGCTCGAAGTCCCATGGTCTTGGCCACCTCATTGATTTGTTGAACTTCTCCAGACGACTCGACATTGAACATCAGGATGTCAGATTCTAAGGCATATCGAATCTCTTCTGGTGATTTTCCCACTCCGGCAAAGACTATTTTGTTCGAGGGAACTCCTGCTTT
>JAJDBS010000194.1 GCA_029261235.1 Nitrospirales bacterium | reverse complement strand
CAGGCGCTTGATCATTCTTCGAATCAGAACCCATAGTTGAGGCCTCCCCAGCGGTTTTATTAGCAAAGATTGGGGTATAGTCTTCGTCCGCCGCCTCTTGAATCATCGGGGCAGCATACTCCAAACTAATCGTGGTTATTCCTAGTTTTCTCGCTGTTTTTTCAATTTTTGCTTTTGCCCGCCGACGCTGAAATCCCGCAGGAACCGCACGAATGGCTTCTCGTGCATCTTTCGTCCATTGCATCGGAATATCGTCATACGCCACTTCGGTTTCCAGACCACCCTCCGCTTTAGCCGCCGCCTCAAAAATAGATTTATCCACCTGCTTAAATTGGGCCCCGTCAAGGCTACAAACCGGACACATGACAGGGTGGGCACCTTTTCCGATGTAGCCGCATCCCCCACACACATAATAATCTCGAGACATCCGATCTAGATAATTTTGATTCCCGGCACTCAATGGAGTGGCAGTAGCCGGTTTTTCTTCTACCACTTGAGACATCATGCCACTCATCGTGGATCCCATTAAATCTTGCGCAACCTGATTATCTGCTTGCATAGAATTTCGATCAACACCAGCGGCATCCAAGGTTCCACCAAGATTTCTCATGGCATCCATGGCCCCAGCAGGAAGAATATCACCGACAGCCTCATCAATAACGGAATTACTAATGATGGTATGCCCTTTTTCAATGGCATAGCGATGAATCGCTGTTTTGGCCACACCTCTGGCAAAAACAGGTATTTTCTCCATCCGCCTGAGAGACTCCTCCGTCCAGGCAATGGTGTATTCCGCCTGAACATCAATAGGCGGCACAAATTTTCTGTTTGAGATCAAGACATTGCAAGGGGCAGAACGCAAAAGATTCTCGGCATTGCTGCCGATATCCATGTCCTCATCACTATGGACACCAATACGCCCAACAATGAGGAGCCACGGCTGCTCTTTCCGGACATACTGAATGACCTTTTCAAAGGCCTTGCCATCCAAAAGAGTTGTTTTAATATCGGCCCCTTCCTCTTGAGCCACATCACGGGAGACATCTAAATGTGATTGATAAATTTTGGCCAATCCACTATCAATGACTTCTTCATGCAGTTTTTCTTGTTCTTTAAATCGGAAGACTTTTCCAGCCTCTTCGTTGAGAACACCAGAAATACTATGGAAAGCGGCATAATGAAAATATGGGTCAAAAGCCGAAATGGCTTCTACGGGTTTATTCAACGCCTTCCCCAAAGCCAACGCGGTTTTTAACCCACCAAACGAATAGTGACTCCCATCCACGGCCACCACAATTTTCCCATCGTGCATCGGCTTGGTGTCTTTGACAATAAACATATCCGAATTGCGCA
Organism: Nitrospirales bacterium; assembly: GCA_029261235.1. Lineage (GTDB taxonomy): Bacteria > Nitrospirota > Nitrospiria > Nitrospirales > UBA8639 > Nitrospira_E. The sequence goes on along the minus strand of JAJDBS010000194.1, from coordinate 1,245 downwards.
CGCGCCGGATCACACGTTCGGTGTTGCTTCCAATAAGCGAGTCTTTGACTGCACCCACCCCCAAAGCCCCCATGATGGTGAGGTCGTACCCATTTTTGGTGATATCTTCAGCTATTGCTTTCCAATTTCGTCCTTCTAATGACCGCCGCTCAAGGGGAATGTTAGCTTCATCGCACTTCTCACCGACGTAATCTAAATAGGAATCGGTAATAATTTGGAGTCCACGCGTGATCAGCGAATCGTGAATTTGCCGTTGTCGATCTAATTCCTTTTCATCATGGTACTCTTCGGGAAGCCCCGCTTCCATTTGCTTGAAACGTTTGTCATGCATCTTAGCTGCATACACATGGCTCCCCACCATCTTCGAACCGAATACCTTGGCAAATTGAACGCCCAGCTCTACAGCCATATTGGAATGGTCTGAATTATCGACTGGGACATATATCGTTTTATACATTCACAGGCCTCCTTATCGAGACTCCCCTGAAAAAAATGCCAGAACACATCTCGCATTTTTAGCCAGAAAATTCACCGATATTCCTAAATTTCTCAGTAAATCAACAGCGGATCTTACCACCCTGAATTTCGGTTACGCAAGCCAAACTCAGGCATGAACACGATGAAGTCAATTGAAAGAATCAGCGCTATTTCAACTGTTTTTGACTTAAAGCTTCATGGACATCCTCTTAACACGCAAATTCGCGATATAAGTAAATACAATTAATATAAAAATAGGTATGCCGGCTTAGTGCTTTTAAAAAATTCTGAATAAAAAAGACTAAAGCCTCGACACAAAAAGCCCGGGAAAGAGTAAATAGCCTATAGCTATCTGTTCAATTAAAGCTTTGCTCGTTATACTCTGCAATCAAACTTGTGATTTTCAAGTTTTTCGGTACTTATCCGAAAAAAGTCAATCTAGGCCATTCACAGCGTACAGCTGTTCACGCCTGTTTTTGCAAAAATTTTGCACAGATACCTTACTTTGGCGTATAGTAAACGTTTTGGCTTTTGCGTTATTCACTTAGGGTCTTGGTCCGAGAGGAGCATGAGGCTCAACCTAATAATTAGGGGGATTCAATGAGACAATCCAGTTATTTGTTTACGTCAGAATCGGTCACAGAAGGACATCCGGATAAAATTGCTGACCAAATTTCTGATGCAATCTTAGATGCAATTATGGCTAAAGATAAGAACTGCCGGGTCGCCTGTGAAACATTGATTACCACAGGAATTGCATTCGTTGCT
>JAJDBS010000193.1 GCA_029261235.1 Nitrospirales bacterium | reverse complement strand
AGTGATCAGGTCCTCGTGGGCAATGGGTCTGATGAAATCATCAGTCTTCTGATTAAAACCTTTTTAGCTCCTGGCGATGAAGCCGTGATGGCGGACTTGACGTTTGTGATGTATCGCTTGTCGGTATTGGGTGGACATGGGTTGCCGATTGAAGTGCCCTTGAAAAATTGGACGCATGATTTGCCTGCCATGGTGGATGCTGTGACGGATCGCACTCGACTCCTGTTTATCTGCAATCCGAATAATCCGACTGGCACGATGTTATCGGCCAAAGAGATCGATGCCGTGTTTGCGAGAATTCCCGAACATGTCGTGGTCGTCATTGATGAAGCGTATTTTGAATATGTGAGGGATGCTGAGTATCCAGATAGTTTGCGGTATGTACGAAAAGGGCGACCGGTTGTGGTGTTGAGGACCTTTTCGAAGATTTATGGTCTTGCTGGCTTGCGCGTAGGATATGGGATCACGACGTCTGAAATTGCGGACTATGTGAATCGTGTGCGACCGCCGTTTAATGTGAATAGCTTGGCTCAAGAAGCGGCACAAGCTGCGTTATTGGATGAGGAACACGTCGCCAAAAGTCGTGCAATGAACGAAGCGGAAATGACTTTTCTGGACGAGGGCTTACGTAAATTGGGGTTTACAACCATTCCGACACAGGCCAATTTTATCTACTTTGATGTGGGTCTTGATGGTGCGGCTATGTATGATGCGCTGCTTCGAGAAGGGGTCATCGTACGCCATATTCGTGGGTCAATGATTCGCGTGACTATTGGTCAGCCCACAGAGAACAGGCGACTCTTAGAAGCTCTTGAGAACGTGCTGCCCCGTCTATCTAAATCCGCCTGAGTTGAGAAGCCTATGATTATTGTTTTGAAACCTGAAGCGACGGAAGAGGATATCGAACATTTAGAGGATCGTCTTCGTTCTTTAGGTTTGAAATCGCGAATCATGAAAGGCGAGGAACGGACCGTGGTTGGCGTGATTGGCGATGAGCGCGTCTTACAAGGTCAGCCGCTGACGGTGTTTCCTGGCGTTGAAAGTGTGACGCCCATTCTGGCTCCGTGGAAGTTAGTCAGTCGAGAGTTTCAACCGCATGACTCCGTCATTGATGTGGCGGGAGTCAAAATCGGTGGCCCGAAAATTACTGTGATGGCTGGGCCTTGCGCGGTGGAAAAATTAGAGATTACGGTGGGCATTGCGAAAGAAGTGGCTCATGCTGGTGCGACCATTCTCCGAGGAGGCGCCTACAAACCTAGGTCTTCGCCTTATTCCTTTCAAGGCTTAGGGCAGGAAGGGTTGAGTTTCCTGGCGGAAGCTCGTAAGCAAACCAAATTGCCAGTCGTAAGTGAAATTCTTGATGCGCGCGATATTGAGTATTTTTTAGAGCATGCGGATATCATTCAGATTGGTGCTCGCAATATGCAGAATTTTGAATTACTGAAAGAAGTCGGAGCCTATGACAAACCTGTTTTATTGAAGCGAGGGTTATCCGCAACGATTAAAGAATTTCTGTTGTCTGCGGAATATATCATGTCGCGTGGCAATCGTAATGTGATGTTGTGTGAACGTGGGATTCGGACATTTGAAACCCAGTATCGCAATACGCTGGATCTGGCTGCGGTGCCGACCTTGAAGGAGATGTCGCATCTGCCGGTCATTGTGGATCCCAGCCATGCCACCGGAAATTGGAAGCTGGTCGCCCCGATGTCCAAAGCGGCGATTGCGGCTGGTGCCGATGGCTTGTTGATCGAAGTTCATTCCAATCCAGAATGCGCGTTGTGTGATGGAGAAGAATCGCTGAAGCCAAATAGGTTTCAGGCTTTAATGGGTGACCTTAAGAAGATAGCTCAGGCCGTTGGTCGCGAACTCTAATGGGAATGTTGAAAAAAGCCGCGAGCGGCGTTCTCGCCTTTTTGCCGTGCTCATCTACTGGAAGTATGCTCCGCGCGTCAAAATGGCTGCGGCCTTGCTGGACGACCTTCTTGACCATTCCCGTTGGCCACTGACATTGATTTTTTTTCGCGTACAGATGGGTTTTACAAGAAACATTTAACGAACCTCTCATGAGTCTTCCCTCCCAGTCTTAAGGTTCTTGTCTTTTTTCTCATGACTGTCTCCTCTTCAGAATATATGTTTCAGCAAGTCACGATTATTGGCGTGGGCCTGTTGGGTGGATCGCTGGGTCTTGTCTTGAAAGAGAAAGGGCTCGCTAAGACAGTCGTTGGAATTGGGCGCAGGCAAGCTAATCTCGAATTGGCTGTACAGATGGGAGCCATTGATCGTTTTTATTCTGAACCGCAAGAAGCGGTCAAAGACTCGGATTTCATTGTCTTAGCGACTCCTGTCGATACCTATGTTGGACACGTGCAACAGTGGGGGCAGCATGTTCCTGTTGGTGCGATTGTCAGTGATGTGGGTAGCGTCAAAGGCCAGTTAGTCTTTGATCTGGAGGCGGCTCTTCCATCGACCGCCAGTTTTGTTGGGGCCCATCCGATTGCTGGCAAAGAAAAGTCTGGTGTCGCCTATGCCACGTCTCAACTTTTTGATGGGGCACGTTGTATTGTGACCCCTACTCCAAACACCAATGCTGATGCCTTGAAGAGCGTTCGCAGTTTATGGGAAAAGGCTGGATCTGAAGTGCTGTCGATGGATCCTATGGTCCATGATTGGGTGTTGGGGGCCGTGAGCCATCTTCCACATATTGCGGCGTTCTCACTGATGCATGCGCTACACGATTTGCAAGATTCAACTCCTGAAGCTTTAGAACTCTTGGCTTTCTCCGGTGGTGGCTTGCGTGATACGACGCGCATTGCTGCGAGTTCACCCGAGATGTGGCGGGATATTTGTTTAGCTAATCGCGAAAATTTACTGAAAATGGTTGATCAATACATCACGCAGCTTCAGGCATTTAAGCAACTCCTCCATGATCACGATGCGGATGGCTTGGCGAAAAATATTGAACAAGCTAAAACGCTACGAGAAGGACTGCCATGAGTCAGCTATCCATTTCTCCTGCTGTGGGGCCGCTTCGGGGGACGGTGACTGTTCCCGGGGATAAATCCATCACGCACCGGGCGTTGATTTTGGGGGCGTTGGCTCAAGGACAGACTCGAATCACGGGATATTCACGTGGCGAGGATTGTTTGAATACTCTGGGGGTGGTTCGAGATCTCGGGGTCGACGTGGAAGAAATTACTGAAGGGTTGGTCGTGACCGGTAAGGGACTATGGGGGTTATCGGAACCCACCAATGTCCTAGATTGTGGAAATTCTGGTACTGGGTTGCGCCTGTTAGCTGGGGTGTTGGCCGGGCAACCATTCTTTTCAGTCCTTACGGGTGATGCCTCGTTGAGAAGTCGGCCTATGGGTCGGGTCGTCAACCCTCTGCGACAAATGGGTGGGACCATTTCAGGTAGAAATGGCGGTAGCTCAGCGCCGTTAGCGATTCAAGGAGGAAATCTTCAGTCAGTCATCTACGAGTCACCAGTGGCGAGTGCACAAATCAAATCCTGTGTCTTACTGGCGGGTCTGTTTGCAGAAGGTACAACAACAGTCAAAGAGCCAATAAAATCTCGAGATCATTCAGAGCGGATGTTGCAGTATTTTGGAGTGTCCCTGAAGGTTGATGGTTGCACTGTTCAGGTAGCAGGTCGGGAGTCTTTTGAGGGAAAGCCTGTGATAGTCCCTGGCGATATTTCAGCTGCCGCTTTTTTCCTTGTGGCCGCCTCTATTGTCCCAGACTCGGACGTGCTCCTCACGGGAATTGGGTTGAATCCCGAGCGGACCGGAATCCTTGAGGTGCTTTCTGCTATGGGCGCCGACATTGCGATTCTCAATAAACGGGAGGAGTCCGGTGAGCCAGTGGGCGATTTGCGTGTCAGGTCCACACGATTGATCGGGACCACGATAGGAGCTGAGCTGATTCCGAAGACCATTGATGAGTTACCCATTGTGTGTGTCGCGGCTGCCTTGGCTGATGGAGAGACACGTATTACGGGTGCTGAAGAATTACGAGTCAAAGAGACGGATCGTATTCACGCGATGGCGGTGCAATTAGCCAAAATTGGGGTCGTACTTGAAGAGCAGCCAGATGGCTTGGTGATTCAGGGAGGCTCTACTTTGCGAGGAGCTGTTTGTCAGAGCTATGGTGATCATCGTGTCGTGATGTCTTTAGCGATAGCTGCTTTAGTCGCAGACGAAGCTATTGTCATTGAAGATGTCGATTGCGTTGAAACGTCCTTTCCAGGATTTCATGGTAAACTATTGGATTTATTGACAAATCCAAGGTGACGTTTATAATACGCGTGAAATTATAGTTATGAGGAGAGAAGGATCGTTCAACCACGTCGATTAGTCATTACCATTGACGGTCCAGCTGGTGTCGGTAAAAGTACGGTTTCCAAGTGTTTGGCCGATCGTTTTGACTATGGGTACCTTGATACTGGCGCTCTGTACCGTGCCTTGGCTTGGAAAGTTCAGAAAGAGCAACTAGAACCCAATAATCTTGTTCATATTGAAGCACTCCTGTCTCGCACGAGTCTCCAACTGATCGCTGACCATAATAGTTTTGCCCTGAGAATGGATGGTCAGCCACTTGTTCAAACAGAACTTCGCACTCCCGTTATTAGCCAATTAGCCTCGTCTATCGCAGTGTTGCCAATTGTGCGTGAATGGCTGCTTCCAGTTCAGCGGGAGATCGGGAAAGCTGGCGGCGTTGTTGCTGAGGGACGAGATATGGGCACGCGAGTGTTCCCAAGTGCAGATATCAAATTTTTTTTAGAGGCTGATGTGAATGTGCGGGCTCATCGGCGACAACAACAATTAGCCGAAAAAGGGCAGGTCGTTGATCTGGATACTGTTCGCGACGAGATGATCATGCGGGATACGCGTGACCGAAATCGAAAGAACGATCCTTTACGTCCAGACCCTCAGGCAATCATGATTGAGACGTCGGAGCAACCACTTGAGAAGGTTCTTGATACAATGATGGGCATGATTGCGGATCGTTTGTGAGTGGCATCATCTATTGGGGGCTTTGGCTCATTTTTAGGCTGCTCGGTAAGATTTTTTTTCGTTTTAGGACTGATGGTGAACAGTCTTTCCCCAAAGTTGGTGGGGTCATTGTTGCGGCCAATCATGCCAGTTATTTGGATATTCCCTTGCTGGGCTGTGCCATTCGGCGGCGAGTGGTGTTTTTAGGCAGAGCGAGCTTGTTCCCGAACAGAATATTGGGTTGGATCCTACAAAGACTAGGATGGATCCCCTTAAAGACGCATCGATTAGATCGCAAAGCCTTTGGAGTCGCACTTGACCATCTGAAGGCCGGAACACCCGTAGTTATTTTTCCTGAGGGAACGCGGACTGAAGATGGACACTTGCAGCAGGGCCGGCCGGGAATCGGATATTTAGTCGAAGAATCGCAATGCCAGGTGATTCCTGCGTTTATTTCTGGTACCTTTAAGGTTCTCCCTATAAGAGCCAAGAGGCCAAGGCTATTTCCTGTGGCAGTTTCTTTTGGGGAATCAATAGATTTTCCAAAAAATGACGTGACCAATAAGAAGCTCGTGTACGAAAATATTGGTCGATCAGTCATGGAGCATGTTGCCCAAGTAGGAGGCATTTCGCCGTTGCGCCATGATGTTTCTGGTCCATGATACACAGATGCTGATAGATGTTTTTATGATTATTCACCACTAACCCGTGTCTGTATCGCTGGAGGTATGAAGTCGAATGAATACGCTATCCACACAACCTGAAAAAATGGATCGAGAAACGCTCGCCGCGTTGTACGATGAAACGTTTAAGAATATTGAAGAAGGAACGATTACCGAAGGTCGAGTCATTGATATACAGCGCGATCGCATTGTGGTGGATATCGGATATAAGTCGGAGGGTATGATTCCGGTTGATCAATTCTCTCAAGAAGAATTGGATACGCTGAAGGTCAATGATCCGGTTCAGGTCTATATTGAACAATGCGAGGATACTGACGGGAATTTGATGCTTTCCAAAGAGAAAGCCGACAAGATGAAAGTGTGGGAGGACTTAGAAGTCGCCCATAATGAAGAGACACAGGTGGAAGGTAAAGTCATTTCTCGTATTAAAGGTGGCATGATTGTCGATATCGGGGTCAAAGCCTTTTTGCCAGGTTCACAAATCGATTTGACTCCGGTGCGAGATTTGGATGGCCTTGTTGGCAAGACCTTTAATTTTAAGATTATTAAGATTAATCATCGTCGTGGAAATGTGGTTGTGTCACGTCGGGCGCTTCTTGAGGAAACCCGTGATAAACGACGGGAAACAACCTTGTCGACGTTGTCTGAAGGACAGCTCATCGAAGGGACCGTCAAGAATATTACCGATTATGGGGCATTTTTAGACTTAGGTGGTATTGATGGTCTCCTTCACATTACTGATATTTCGTGGGGCCGCGTCGGGCATCCTTCCGATATGTTCTCCATTGGAGATCGTGTTGAAGTCTTAGTCTTGAAGTATGACAGGGAAACGGGTCGAATTTCTTTGGGTGTCAAACAAAAATCTGCCGATCCTTGGACGAAAGTCGAAGAAAAATATCCTGGGCGAAGTCGTGTCAAAGGGAAAGTGGTGAGTCTGACAGATTATGGGGCATTTGTGGAATTGGAGCCGGGTGTTGAAGGCCTGGTGCATGTCTCGGAGATGTCCTGGACCCATGAAGTCCGACATCCTTCAAAGGTTGTTTCTGTAGGCGATGAGATCGAAGCGCAAGTACTTCATGTTGATCAACACAGCCGGAAAATATCATTAGGGATGAAGCAAACCGCTCCAAATCCATGGGACATTATTGAAGAGAAATATCCTGAGGGTACTGAGATCGAAGGTAAAGTAAAGAGCGTCACTGATTTTGGTGCCTTTGTGGGGTTGGACGAAGGGGTTGATGGGTTGATCCATATATCGGATATGTCTTGGATCAAACATATCAAGCATCCATCGGAATTGTTTAAGAAGGGGCAGTCGGTCAATGCCATCATTCTGAAGATCGATAAAGATAAAGAACGATTATCGCTCGGCTTTAAGCAGTTGAGTGCTGATCCTTGGGTGAGTGAAATACCTGGGCGGTACCATGTCGGTGAGAATGCCACGGGCCATGTATCAAAGGCTGCTGATTTTGGCGTGTTCGTTGAATTGGAAGGCGGGGTTGAAGGTTTGATTCATGTCAGTGAAATTGGCCCAGAGCTGCAAGAAAATCTAGAAGAGAAATTTGCCATTGGGCAAGAGATTGTCGCAAAGATTGTCAAGGTGGATTGCGAAGATCGAAAAATTGCGCTGAGTCTTTGGGAACATAAAAAGGATGCAGAGCAGAGCGACGTAGAGAAATTTAATAGTAGTCAGGGAACGGTTGATCAAAGTCTGGGGCGTGTGGCTCAGACATCTGAGCAAGGAGACGAACCAGCATCCTAATGGCGGAGGAAGCTCTACACCGTTCGAACGGAAAGTTGGTAGCACGATGAGTGAGGGCTATCCACGATGGAAGCGAATTTTCTGGATGCTTCTTTCGGGCTTGATGCTATTCATGATTGGCAAGGCTGTTTTGCCTGAACTGTTAGACGTAGGCAAAGAAGGGGTGGCCATTGTCAGAGTAGAAGGCCCCATTCTAGATTCTCGTCATACGATTGAAGAGCTCCAAGCGTTTGCCGAGGATCCATTGGTCAAAGCAATCGTGATCCGAATTGATAGCCCTGGTGGAGGCGTGGCGCCTTCGCAAGAAATTTATAATGCTGTGAAGCGGGTCAGAAACGAGCATAACAAAACGGTGGTTGCCTCAATGGGGACAGTTGCCGCATCTGGTGGGTATTATATTGCTGTGGCCACAGACCGAATACTAGCTAATCCCGGCACGATAACCGGCAGTATCGGCGTCATCATGCAAACGGCTAATTTTCAGGAATTGTTAGAGAAAGTTGGCGTGAAAAGTGTGGTGGTGAAAACTGGGAAGTTTAAAGATATTGGTTCGCCGTTTCGTCCAATGGTCGAAGAAGACCGACAATTGTTGAAATCGCTCATGAATGATACGCTGAGTCAGTTTGTTGAAGCGGTCGCCGATGGGCGATCAATGGACCCTGCTGAAGTTGAATTGCTGGCTGATGGACGAGTGTTCACCGGCCGACAAGCCAAATCAGTTTTGTTGATTGATGAACTTGGTGATTTGCACGATGCCATAAAACTCGCAGGTGAATTGAGTGGAATTGAGGGGACCCCTCGAGTCGTGGAGATGACGAAGCCATTTTCCTTTCAAGAATTTCTTGAAAGTAAGTTTTTAGGTGGCATCCGAAGTTTGTCGCCGTCGCGATTTTCGGCTCCATTGCTCTTTCTATGGGTGGCATAGTTACGGATAAGGAGGATTGGATGACAAAAGCGGATCTCATCGAGAAGTTGGCGGAAAAGGCTCCCCAATTAAGTCGACGACAAGCCGAGTTGGTGGTCAACACCATTTTTGATTCAATCCGGGATTCGTTGAAGCGGGGCGAGAAGACTGAAATTCGAGGGTTTGGGAGTTTCCGTCTTCGTCATCGTCAGACAAAAGAGGGGCGGAACCCCAAGACGGGAGAAGCGGTTTCGGTCCCTGAAAAGCGAATGCCATTTTTTAAAGCTGGTAAGGAAATTAAAGAATTACTCAATCCTGAGGAAAAAATCGCGTCGTGACTTATGTCAAATCCTGATCCATCACCCACTGTTGAAGATATTCCTTGGACTGAAGAAGCGTTGACACGATTGGAGCGTGCCCCAAGTTTCTTGAGGGGAATGGTCCGTCGATTGGCTGATAAAAAAGCCAAAGAGCTAGGGTACGATGAGATTACGGTTGATATTCTAGACCAATTCAAAGGTCAAATGATGGGGCAGATGGGTGGGGAAGCAGGCATGTCTCAGGCTGCTGACGATATGGCTGCCGGTAAGTTGCCTTGGACCGCCGAAGCCAAAAAACGGCTTGAATCTATTCCTGAGTTTATGCGGAGTATGATCGGCAATATTGCTGAAGATGTGGCGAGAGAGCGTGGTCACATGGAAGTGAATGTCGAACTATTCGAAAAGGTTGAAGCCTTAGGCGATCTGAAAGAGCAGGCCGGTCTTCCCATGGAATGGACCGAAGACGCCTTGGCTCTCTTGCAACAAAAAATCGAAAGTTCTCCTCCAATGGCCAAGGAATTTGTCGCAGATATGTTGAAGCATGATGCCGAGGATCTTGCTCGTGAACAAGGGGTGACGCGAATGGATGCGGAGTCCTTGCTTCGTCTCTGGGAAGCCCCGCAATCACAAGTGGCCTGGGCTGATGATGCATGGAAACGCCTTCAGACTTCTCCTGATTTTGTCCGAAGCGGAATTCGGAAAGCCGCTGAACGTCGGGCGAGGAAGCTCGGTCTTCAAGAAATTGATTCGGAACATTTAACCGTGTTTCGCAATGAAGCGATGATGAAAGCGGTGAAGCGTATCCGAGCATTTGGATATAAGGAACTGACGTTTGATGCTTTTGATGATGCACTCGGTAAAACCAAGCGATTAAAGGGGAATGATCAAGCTGAGCACCGCTTAGAGGAAATACGAGATTATATGAAGACCAAGCCTGATGTTGGAGTTCTGGGCGAGGAACTCATGGGCCGATTCCGCAGTTATTTAAAAGGCGAGGGTAAATTATAAGACAACGTTCCCCATCCTTTTCTGCCCTCCCTGTCATCTCGCACTATTTTAACGTTCTCCCCATCGCTCCTTCTTTCGCTAACTGATCCACAATATCGTTTTCTGGATTGCCAGAATGGGCTTTCACTTTGATCCATTGAATAGTCAGCCCTGATTCGTTCACGATTTGCGTATAGGATTGCGTAAACGGCAATTTGGCGCGCCAGGCTCCAGTGGCCCAACTTTCCAATCCTTGATAGTCAAAGTAGATCGACACCTCTCCAATACCCTGCGTCTGGCACCATTCCAGCGCTTTCAGGATGCCGAAAATCTCTCCTGCGACATTTCGATGATTGGTCGCTTCATGTGGTATATCATTGCCCTTGGCGCGGTAGATTTCTTCACCGTTCTGCTTGACCAGTAAGCCCCAGCCGATACGAAGGGAGCCATCCTTTTGAGGAAAACAGGATCCATCCACCCAAATCTCCGTAGAGGAATCAGGTGGCGTCTCCTGTAATTTTTTTGTTTTCTTCAGGGTTGGGGTAGCAGCAGAGAGAAACGTTAAGGCTTCGTCTCTTGTTGGAAAAGCTTTATATTCTGCACCGGGGAATTTGAACACTTGTTTTCGGCAGGCGTCCCAACTATCAAACACTCCGATAGTTCGGCCACGACGTACTGCATAAAATTTCATCTGTCATCACACGTGGGTGTGTTCATGTTGTGTCTTAAATTCTGAAGATTCTTTAATGTTGTAAGATCTTAAGTTTGGCTTTGGCTATTGCCACTTTCGACGTTTCTTCCGGATTGTCCTCGGCCAAGACAATGAATGTTTCATATTCCTGAATCGCTCGCTTCGGATTGATCGATTCAAATACTTTCGCCAAATTGAAACGGGCTTTCGAGTACGCTGGTTGGAGGGCTAAGGCTTGTTCATACGCCTGAATGCCGGCAGGTATTTTCTTCATTTTGACCAACGCCGTCCCATAACTGTTGAGGATGTTAGGCGCATGCGGTTGTATAGCCAAGGCTTCGTCAATAGCCGCTTTGGCTTCAGGAAATTTCCCAAGTTGATCGAAGGAAAGTCCACGGCGATGGTGTGCTTCAGCAAGTTGCTTGCTCTCAGTAATTCCGTATTGAATGGCTTGTTGATAGGCCTCGAGCGCGATGCTAGGTCGTTTGGTTCCGCAGGACGCAAACAAGGAAATCTCTCCCCTGGCAAATTGCTGCAAGCCTAGAAAATTTTTGTCCTTCGATGTTAGTGCTGCAGCTGGTACTATCTCTTTTGCATTCGGTGTGGTGGAATCATTGAGATAGGCAAGAAATCTTGGGTGGTTCCCATCTAATAATGCTTCATAAGGGTCGAGGAGAAAGATGGCCATAATCAGTTGGTCGTCTTTTTCGGGTCGATGGCGAAGGAAATATTGATGTGTCGTGTTGGCTTTTCCTGTGCGAAACAGAGTGGCTGAATCGGGAGTCTGCCCCTCAAGCAGTTGAGAAGATGTGAGATAGAATTCACGGGCTGCTGGTAACTGAGCCAACGTTTTTCGAAGTGTGGGATAGTCATTGAGCGATAGACCATTTGGGAAGACGGTTACCACGCCAACTAGCGTTTCATCTTTATTGAAGACAACCCATTGGCCTTGTTTATTCGGGGATGTAATTTCTTGGAAATGTTCGCTCCCATTTCCCCACGCAGTTTTCTGACTTCCTGGTTTTAGCCAACTGGCCTGCGCTTCAGTTTTCGTCTGGCAGAGGAAAGCCTGCCCTAATACATTGAGATCACTGTCTGAGGGTGGTAGAGGGCTTGGTGGAGGACCCGTCGAACAATGTGTCAGGAGAAAGAGCGAAATGACTCCGACTACACTCTTCCAAATGCGCACGTGTTGTCTGAACAATTGAAGAGGTGGTAGGTATGCCGTGCGCATCGCAAATTGGCTATCTTCAGGGCTCAGTTGAAAATATAGTGGAAACGGAGGAATGACGAGAGACTTGGTAGGCGATACTGGGATCGAACCAGTGACCCCTGCCGTGTGAAGGCAGTGCTCTGCCACTGAGCTAATCGCCTAATGGAAGGAATGTATCACAATGTTGCGGGTGGAGCAATGAAGTTGAATCTAGTGATTGGGCTAAATCTTGACGCTCCAAGAAACCGTGGAGTAGGCTCAAATCAGGTGTTTCAATGCACGACATAAAGGAGGTGGATGATGGACAAGCAAGATCGAAAGCACGAGTCCAAGAAGCCCAGCGCTCCTCAAGAAGTTGACGACGTCCAAGCCAATCCTCAAGTGGCAGAGACTGGGGAACGGTTGAAGGAAGAAATGGATGATTTGGTCGACGAGATTGATAAAGTCCTCGAAGAAAATGCGGCTGAATTTGTGAAAAATTATGTGCAAAAAGGCGGGGAGTAGCTACTAGCTTTTTGCAACATGCCCAGGTTCACCTGTCTGTTCGTCCTTCCATACTTTTGGCATAACTTCTTTACTCTCCTCTTTCGTTATTCTCGACGCTTTTAATCGGGGATCCATTTTGGAGCTTCCTCCTCGCAAAAAAAGCCAGCAGGGTTAACTGATCTTCGATCTAGCTGTCTTGTCTTGTGCTTAGGTTTAAATTGCCGATGCTGGGTTTTCCCCCGACAGGCGAGATCCTGTTTGTTTCGGCAAGTTGCCCACAAGCCATGTTGGCTGTGCTGGGGCTCTTAGGGGTCCCTACTCGGTTGGCTGACTCCGGTGGCGCAAACTCACTACGCTCAAGCACTGTGCGTCTTTTATCCAAAGTTGGCTGCATTGCTCGGCCTGACCACTAATCCACTCGAGGTTGGAAGGCTCACTCGTAAGGCAGGCGTCGGGTCATGGGATAAGTCATGTGAGTAGGATCAAGAGTGTCCAACAATTTCATGATTTTTTTGTTATGATTTTAGGACAGTTAAGAATGAAGATGATATGAAGGCTTGAATCGATGAGTGTTGTGCATTTGACAGATATTGAACAGCTGCTGGAGCAGGTGGTGGCGTACCACCCTGAAGCTGATACGAGCCTGATTCGTCGAGCTTTTGAGTATTCCGTGAAAGCTCACGAAGGACAAACCCGCCAAACCGGTGAGCCGTATGTTCAGCATCCTTTAGCGGTTGCAGGTATTTTGACCTTTTTGAAGCTCGATGTCCCGGCGATTGTTGCTGGGCTGCTGCATGACACGCTGGAAGACACGGTCGCAACCCAAGAGGAATTAGAAGAACAGTTTGGGGTGGATGTCGCGCGGTTGGTTGATGGCGTGACGAAGATTGGGAAAATCTCATTTGAGACGTACGAGGAAAAACAAGCCGAGAATTTCAGGAAAATGGTTCTATCCATGGCTGATGATATTCGGGTTGTGTTTATCAAGCTCGCGGATCGCCTCCACAATATGCAGACCTTGGAAGGCTTGTCGGATGAGAAACGAAAGAAAATTTCGCAAGAAACAATGGAGATCTATGCACCTTTAGCTAATCGGCTAGGCATGAGTTGGATTAAGCAAGAATTAGAGGACCTCTGTTTTCAGTATCTTCAGCCTGAAGCCTGCTCCCTTTTGAAATTGCGATTGGCAAAAAAAGATGACGAGCGACAGGCCTTCATTCAATCGCTGATTCAGATTGCACAGGACGCGATTACCGAAGCGGGCCTTTCGGGGCAGATCGACGGAAGACCAAAGCACCTGTTTAGTATTTACCAAAAAATGGAGCGGCGTTCGGTTTCGTTTGATGAAATTTATGACCTTACCGCAATTCGTGTTGTCACGGATTCAAGAATGAATTGTTATGCCGTCCTGGGCCTCATTCATTCGATCTGGCCTCCAGTTCCTGGTCGAGTAAAGGATTATGTGGCCACGCCGCGTTCCAATCTTTATCAATCCTTGCATACGACAGTGGTTGGGCCTCAGGGGGAGTATGTGGAGTTTCAGATTCGAACAGCTGAAATGCACCGGATCAATGAATATGGTGTTGCGGCTCATTGGTTGTATAAAGAACCGGGGAAAGCGAGGGGCAGTGATGAAGATGTTTTTAGCTGGCTTCGGCAGTTTGTCGAGTGGCACAAAGACCTTTCAGATAATCGGCAATTCATGGATTCCGTGAAATTAGATTTATTTCATGATGTGGTATTCGTGTTTACTCCAAAAGGGGAAGTGCGAGAAGTGCCGGTCGGATCGACGCCATTAGATTTAGCCTATGCCATTCATACCGAAATTGGTGATCAATGTGTGGGAGCTAAAGTAAATGGCAAGTTGGTTCCCCTGCGATACCAATTACATAGCGGTGATATGGTGGAAATTTTGACGTCTTCTGCTCAGGTGCCTCATCGGGGTTGGTTGAAATTTGTTCGTACGTCAAAAGCCAAAGCGAAAATCAAGCATTGGTTTAAAGTTGAAGAGCAAAAGCGGGCGCTGGAGCTTGGGCGTCATTTATTAGAGCAAGAATTTCAGCGGCATCAATATCCAGCTGAACAGTCCTTGAAGTCGGAACGTTTAGTCTCAATGGCTAAGGGGAGGGGCTGTGAGACGGTGGATGAACTTATTCGAATGGTAGGATTCGGGCGTCTTTCTCCTGATCAAATTGTTGAATCATTCCAGGAAGAGCTCGACGGTTCATTTCCCCCAACTGCCCCACAAAAGGAGTTGGTGGTCTTGTCTCCGAAGTCCCCTGGTCTTTTTCGAGAAGGACCGGTCAAATTTGGAGGGACAAAAGATGTCCTCATGCAACTCTCAAAGTGTTGCAAGCCTGTTCCTGGAGAACCCATTCGTGGGTATATCACGAGAGGACGAGGGCTGACGATTCACGCAGTCGATTGTCCAAACTTCCAATCATTGGAATGGGAGCATAGTCGGTTGGTGAAAGTGGAGTGGGATGGCGATGTTGCCGGCTCTCATTCTGTTGATGTGTCGGTGCTCACGCTTGATCGTCCTGGAGTCTTAGCAAAAGTCTCGTCTGGCATCTCGCAATGCAAGGCGAATATCACCAAGGCTGAAATCTCAACTCGAGAAGATCAAAAAGCTATCTTGGACTTTGTGATTGAAGTGAAAAATACAGCCCATTTAGAGCTCATTCTTCAGGAAATTCAACGGGTTGATGGTATTATTTCAGCGAAGAGAGTGCGAGGGTGGACTTAGGTCGCCCTGGGGTTTGACGGAAGATTTTAGTATGGGAAGCTCATCGGCGGGAGATCGATTGTCAGTTGGCTGCCCGTTGTTAAGTTTAGCTTTTTTGCCATGCCTGCGTTGAGCTCAAGAACTTGTAGCGACTTAGAGTGTGCTCGATATCTTGGGCACCCATCATCCTTTCGAGGGCAAGTGGGCACATTGGCTTCTAGGTGCAGAATGGTTCCGGATTCATCAAGCCAGAGTATATCTAACGAAATTAGAGTATTTTTCATCCAAAACGTGTGATTCCCTTGTTCGGGGAACTGAAAGAGCATGCCTCTATCAGGGGCCATTGATGGACGAAACATCAGCCCTTGTGTCCGCTTATCTGGGGAATCGGCAATTTCTACAAAAAGAGTGCTCCCGCTTGGGGTACTTATCGTTCCGAGCCCATTTCCTGTAGCGGAGACTCCTTTCCCATACACTAAAGGAGCCGTCGACCCTGTCCCAAGAACGAAAAGTCCAATGAGGCAAAGAATGAGATGAGTCCGTTGGTTAATTTGTCTACAGGTAGTCATGGGGAGTTGTGCCGAGGGTCGCATTTAAGTAGAATGAATTATCCTCATGTTGATTTGGCAATGTGTCTTGGATGATGGGCATTTGTCAAATTGACTCTCGCTCCGCTCATAAAGAAAAGATAGTATCTTAGTCTTGACCCAAACAACTGAAGAAATTATAATGCTCTGTTTACAGGCAGGGTAAGTTTTTTCCGCTCCTGTACTTAAGAACGAACCTTTAAGCTTTATTGGTTCTTGAAGGGGATCATCAGGAGAGGTTAAGGGCGTTGCCTCACGTCACATAAGATCTCGTCTAATTTCCATGATGTAACTCAAAGACAGTTTGTGTAGAAAACGGCCCTACTTGGTCATAATGGGCAGGTACCCAAGTGGTCAACGGGGGCAGACTGTAAATCTGCTGCCATCGGCTTCCAAGGTTCGAACCCTTGCCTGCCCACCATTTTCAGTAGATTGTATGTAGGGCAAATGAAAAGCATAAAGATGAAATTAGGGAAAAATTCATAGGAATAATGGCGAAGTAGACGGTAGTGCGGGCGTAGCTCAGTGGTAGAGTTCCAGCCTTCCAAGCTGGCTGTCGTGGGTTCAAATCCCATCGCCCGCTCCATTTTTGTATTGAGGCAGGCAGGCGGTGGATGTGTTAAGAGGAAAAATGAATTGTTTTGGAATTGTGGCGAGGGCCCATGTAGCTCAGTTGGTAGAGCACGTCCTTGGTAAGGACGAGGTCACGCGTTCGATCCGCGTCGTGGGCTCCATTTGATCTATAAAGTAATGATGCATTCATCTTCTGAGTGCGAGTGAAGGAGAAGCGGAGATGGCGAAGGCGAAATTTGAGCGGAAGAAGCCACATCTGAATGTGGGTACCATTGGGCATGTTGACCATGGCAAGACGACCTTGACGTCAGCGCTCACGAAGGTGATGGGAGATCTGGGGAAAGCGACGTTTGTGCCATA
>JAJDBS010000192.1 GCA_029261235.1 Nitrospirales bacterium | reverse complement strand
GCGGCTGAGTTCAATGGCATGCAATGTACTGGGTTCTTCCACGACTAAAATGCTGGTGGTATCTCGTTTGGGGTCAAGGCACACATCACAGAGTGGACCTTCGGCGATATTTCGGCATTGTGTGCAGAAGGTGATTTTTTCCTTCACTTCTCGAATCGCCTCTGCGAGACGGAGCGCTTCTTCGGTCTCAGTTTTCATGAGATGAAACGCCAATCGTTGCGCCGTTTTTTGTCCAATGCCTGGTAAACGGACTAACTCTCGGGTGAGTCGCGCGAGGAGGCCTTGAGACTTGGTGCTTTTTGCTGGGGCAGAAGTTGTATTGTCAGTCACGATTGGAACCTTTTCACTGTTTTAGAACATGCCGGGAATGCCCATGCCGCCTGTGAGGGATTTCATTTCATCGGCCATGAGGTCTTTGGCTTTGCGGAGAGCTTCATTGGTCGCAGACACCAAGAGGTCCTTCAGCATATCTGTATCTCCTGATTTGAGCACTTCAGGATCAATGGTGATGTTGGTGATTTGCATCGCCCCGTTGGCTTGCACCGTCACCATGCCCCCACCTGTCGTGGCTTCCACGGTTTTGGTGGCGGCTTCTTCCTGAATTTTCCCCATTTTCGACTGCATTTCTTGCGCTTGTTTGAGCATGTTGCCCATGTTGGCAAATGGATTTTTCGACATTAGCTTGCCTCCTCTTTTTGTGGAATTCGCTCGGCAGACGCTAATTCTCCACCGAACAGTTCTAAGGCTTCTTTCACGAGGGGATGGGCTTTCACCTCTTGCATTAGGTCTTCGCTATCCTCGTGTTTTTTTTTTGCCCGTAGTTCACTCATCGATGGGGGGCGTGTTTGTCCCTCATGTAATTCGATGACTTTGACCCGTATCGGCCGGCCGGTCAAGACCTCGCATAGATTGGCGATGGTGGCCCGATTTTCAGGCTTATCAGTTCGCCATCGAGCAATAGCAT
Source organism: Nitrospirales bacterium (assembly GCA_029261235.1). GTDB lineage: Bacteria > Nitrospirota > Nitrospiria > Nitrospirales > UBA8639 > Nitrospira_E. The sequence goes on along the minus strand of JAJDBS010000192.1, from coordinate 1,766 downwards.
CTCTCTTTGCAAAGCCAATGACCACCTGATCGGCTTCTAGGGTCACGACACTCCCCTTCTCTAAAAAACTGCCGATATTCGGATGCTCCTTAATCATCTGATTAACCACTTGCTCCCAATTTAACGTGACCGTCGGATCTGACTGAGGACTGGCTGTTTTGGGTGGTGTGGATGACGGTGGTTCAATGGATGAAGGAGGTTTTGGTGGTATCGGGGCCTCTTTAATAGGTACAGATTTCGATGGAACCATTCTGGCTGCCTCAGCAGCAGGCGGAATTTGCTCAGAGGCCTTAGTCAGCGTTGGAGGTTTTTCTGTGGGTGCAGCTTGTACTGAAGGGGTTGTCGCAACTGGAGTTGTCGTCGCTTTTGGTTGTGGCTGTCGCGCTGGTTGCGATTTGAGCGTCGTTGTGGGTGCATTCTCGTTGGCTAATGGAGTAGTCGGGTCCAAGAGCGCCGCCCGGACCACAGCTGCCTCAATGAGAAATCGTGGATGAGAGCTTCCCCGGAGACTGTCTTCGGTGCGAGAGACAATGGAGAAAAGACCCTGTAAATAAGGTTCAGTGAGGCCTCCTGCTTGTTCAATGATCTGGGCACCTTCTTCCTCTCCCAATTCCAAAAGGCTTTGGACCTGTTGATGTGAAGGCACAACACACGCCACAAGAAGGTTGCGAATCCTTTCCAAAATGGCACGGCAATACACGCGGACATCAAATCCTTGGTCGACCACTTCCCCAATGAGCGTCATGGCTTGAGACGCTTGATGAGCTAAGATAGACTCAATCATCTGCCGAACCAGTTCCTCTGGCACGGACCCAATTAAGGCCTCCAAGTCTTCATGCTGCAGCTTGTCACCTCCGAATGACACGGCTTGGTCAAGAAGACTGAGCGCGTCACGCATGCTGCCTTCGCTTGTTCTCGCCAAGACAGACAAACTTCGGTCCTCAACGGTCACGCCGGTTTGAGTCGCCACGTGGCGTAGTTGGGAGATAATTTCTAGCCGAGAAATTCGTCGAAACGTAAAGTGTTGGCAGCGAGACAGAATCGTGGCTGGAATTTTATGGACTTCCGTTGTGGCAAAAATAAAGACCGCATGGCTTGGAGGTTCTTCCAATATTTTGAGCAAGGCATTGAAGGCGGAGTTGGAGAGCATATGAACTTCGTCGATGATGTACACTCGATAGGAACCATGGAACGGTGCGAATTTCACGTTCTCTCGGAGTTCGCGCACATCATCCACTCCCGTGTTCGAGGCTCCATCAATTTCAATGACGTCGACGGAATTCCCACGAGTAATTTCTACACAACTTGGGCACGTTCTACAGGGTTCGCTCGTTGGCCCTTTCTCGCAGTTGAGTGATTTCGCCAAAATGCGCGCCACCGTGGTTTTTCCCACTCCGCGCATGCCCGAAAACACATAGGCATGGGCCACTCGTTTCCGTGCAATCGCATTGCTGAGGGTTTGCACGACGTGAGATTGTCCCAGCACTTCCTCAAAAGTGGTGGGGCGATATTTGCGGGCCGAAACCTGAAATTCCATGTGAAAAAACCGTTTGAAGATTAAGTGCGGTGTTTTTTAGTCAGTCGTCAATAGTGAGGGGTTCGGGGTTATCTCAATGACGAGAAAGGATTGAGTCATGTTTTTCTCGTGACGTATCTTTTAATTTTTACTATTCCCCCCAAAAAAAAAGGGGCCAGGTGATCCTGCGGCACACAAACTAGCCCACTTACCGTTGCTTCCTTCCGGACCTGGCGGAGTTCGCAGGATT